>JAYVWH010000589.1:0-4337 GCA_043786265.1 Kofleriaceae bacterium
CCCCGCGACGGAGATTTCGACGCCCGGGAGATCCGTGCGCACGATCGACGCGCCCATGAGCAGCGGTGGCGCCGTGTCCCATTGCAAGCGCACCCAGCCCGTCGGACCGAGATCGCCGATCATCTCGCCGCCGACCTGGACGCACGAGCGCCACGGCTTGCCAAACGTCACCGATGCGCGGCCGTTCGCTTCGAAGCCCTCGTGGCTGGCGCCAAGGCCGACGCGCACGTCGAGGAACACGGACGGATGGGCGCGCAGCCGCACCTGGCCGAAGCCGTACCGCAGACCCTTGAGAACGTCATCGGACATTGAATCTTCGGACACCGGTGTGCGGCCCGTGATCGAGCCGAATCCAAAGCCGATCTCGTGGAGCTGGCGCAGAAGCTTGTAGGAGTAGACGAGCTCGCTACGGATGAAGCCGTCCTTGATGCCGTAGCGATTGCCGAAGTTGTGACCGTACACATCGAGCGCGAGCTCGTTGCGGCGATCCTGCAGCCGATCGACGTCCAGCAATTCGAGGCGATCGTACAGCGACCGATCGACGCGGACGATGTGGGGCGAGGCTGCGGAGGCGAAGTGATCGACTTCGGCGCCCGAGGCGTCCTGGCCGCGGATGTAGTACTCCACGCCGCGCACGTCAGCGGCCGGCAACGCGGCAAACCAGCCGCCCGCACTCGATCGCTCGAACGTGACGTCTTGCCATGCGGTGTCGCCGTGCGCCCGCCAGCGAACGCTGAGCTTCTCGGCGAACGGCGCGTCGATCATCGCCTCGAGCTCGATCGGCTGACCGGGCTCGGTCGATATCGGGGCAACGTGCACGACGACGGCGCGCGCGGGCGTGACCGGCTTGTCCGCAGCGGCGACGGGCACGGCGGGAGGTGCGGGCGTATTACCGTCTGCGTACGCGACGCTGGCCGCGAGGAGGAGCGAGAGGATTGCGAGGTGCTTCATGGTCCGCCTCACCAGTCGAAGTTCAGGGCAAAGCCGCCCGATAGGCCAGAGTGGTCGATATCGCGCGCCTGATATGACACGCGCGCCGATGGGTAGAACCACGACAACTTGCGCACACCGACATCGGCGATCAGGCGGACACCAAAGTCCTTGACGACCGGCTGATCCGTGACCTGCACCGTGATCTGCACGGGCACGACCTTGTTCGGCAGCCAGTGATAGGCCGCTTCGAGCAGCGTGCCGACGTGGTTCGTGAACGCGGCACCGATGACGAGGTTCGTGCCGTCTTCCTCGCCGAACCGCAAGCGGCCGCGGGCGCCAAAGCCGGTGGTGAACTTGCAGCGGTCGATGACGCCGCCTTCGCAGCGGTTGGTCGACGGGCCGTCCATCGAGTCCGTGGTCAGGATGCCGGCCTGCGGCCGGATCATCAGCGCGACGCTCGGCCGCAGCCGGAGCTCCGCCTCGGTGTAGACGTACGAGAACGTAACCTGCTCACACTGATAGACCCCGTTCGTGTCGACGCACGTGCCGTCGCCATTGATGCCGTCGCCCTTGATCCGGCTCTCGTCGATCACATCCTTGGGGCCGCCCTTGCCCGACAGCGTGCCGAAGCCAAGGCGCACCGCATAGACCGGCTCGAGGAACCGGTACGTGAAGTCCATCTCGGCCTGGTAGTACTGGTCGTAGCCCTTGTTGAACTTGCCGTCGAAGTCGACGTAGTCGACGTGCGCATCGATGTGCGTACGGTTCGGCTCGATCGGTGCCTCGGCGACGACCTTGTCGACGACGATCGTGAGGGGCTCGTTCTGCGACCCGAGCGCCGGACCCGCTTCGCCGTCGGGTGTTGCGATCTCGACGTACCAGTCGACGCGGTCGCCGCGCACGAGCGCGCCGTCGATCGTCCCTCGCATGTACGCGTCGCCATCGCGAACGAGCTCGGTGCGCGTGAAGCCGGGCGCTCCCTCCGGTCGTGCGTAAAGCCAGCCACTGGCGACTGCGCCCGGCCGGCGTGCAAGGAATGCAAGCGCGATCGGCCGCCCCGGCACCGCGCGGTCGATCGAGGACACCAGCAGATCTGACATCCGGCTGTCGGAGCTGACCTCCAGCTGAGCCACGAGCTGCGCGATGCGTGGGTTGCGCTCAGTGCTGGCCGTACTGCGTGCACGCGCGAGCATCTCCTCGCGACGCTGGATCTGATCGACGAGGCTCTGGATCTCGGTCTCGACCGCGCGTCGGTAGGGCGACTGCGGATCCTTCGCGAGCAACACCTTCCAGCGCTCGATGCGCTCCGACGGATTGTGGCCAAGTGTTTCCTGCCAGGCATCGCGCGCGAGCGCGACGTGATCGGTTCCACCCGCGGTCGGCCCGGTGACCGGCGGCTGCGCCGGTTGCGGTGCAACCTGGCCTTTGCTCGTCGCGACCTGTTCTTCCCAGGGGTCCACGAACGCTCGCTTGCCAGAGACCAGGCGTACGCGATCGCCGGCGAGGATGCGCTTTGCGAGGTCGGGGCCTGCGTGCGCGACGCTGACTGCGTTGCCGCTCCTGGCGACGGTGAACGTCCCGAGCGCAAACCGATCGCGCAGCGTGGCGCCGCTCTTCGGATCGCGAGCGACGATCTCGTGGAGAAGCTCGAGCTCGCTGCCGGCGCCAACGCCATCGCGCGCGCCGAGGTCGACGTAGATGTCGTTGCCATTGACTGCGAGCACGACCGGTTCGGCCTCTGCGGTTGCAGTGACGGCGGTGGCAGCGAGCGCCAGTGTGACGAGGATGATGAAGCGCTTCATCTTAAAACTCCACCGATGCGCCAGCGCCGCCCGTGAACCCGGCCACCGACTGGTTGCGCGCCGCATAGCCGACGCGCAGGCCGAGCCGGAACCCCGGAGCGACCTCGCGTGCGATGTCGTAATAGAGCCGGACGCCTGTGTCGCGATAGCTCGCCGGCAGGTTCGTGATCTCGACGGTTGCCGACATCGGTAGCTTGGGAACCGTGCCCCAGCCGAGGCGGAAGAACCCGTTCGTTCCGACGTCGGCGAGGTACTCGACGCCAACTGCGACATGGCTCTGGTCGCGATTGCCAAGGCGCGCCTCGCCGCGACCGCCGACCGCAAAGCCCTTCGCGGTGGCCATCACGATCATGCGGGCATCGAAGCGAACGCCCTCGACGGCTGCGAGTCCGAGCTCGAACCAACCGGCGACGCGGAAGCCCGCCTGATCTGTCATCGACGCATTCTCGGCAAGCGTGTCACCGAGCAGACGCGTGAAACCGACGCGGATCTCCTCGAGCGGGTACGTCCACAGGCGGTACGAGAAGTCGGCATCGAACCGGTAGAAGTGATCGACCAGCTCGTGTCCGTCGACGGGATCCTTGCGCGGTCCGAATTCGACCCACTCGCCCATCACCCCGACACGCGAGCGCCGGTTGTAACTGCGCACGACATCGCGCGCACGGCGCTCGTCAGTGGGCGTCGCGTTGACCGCGAGCGTGTGAGGCCAGTCCGGGCTCGCGAACACGGGCTGGTCGCCGGCAACGATATAGTAGTCGACGCCGGGCTCGATGACCGTCGTTGCCGGGACGACCGCGACCCAGCTCTCGTCGTCGCGACGGACGAGCTCGATCGGCGTCCAGTCCGTCGTACCCTTGACGCGAACTTCCGCGACGAGCTTGGGCGTGGTCGCTGGTGCGACCGCGACAAGCTCGAGCGGTTTGCCTGCTTCTGCGTCTGCGGGCGGTACGTGGCGAATCCCACGGGCCGGCTCTGCGGGCGCGGGCAGCGGCGCCGAGGGCGGCGCGGAGTTACTCGGCCCTTGCGCGTGCGCTGTCGCCGTGGCGCCAACGATCATGATTGCGATGAGTGTCTTCATGGTCGTCCTCACCAGTAGAACCCCAGGCCGCCGCCAGCCCCGAGGCCGCCGTGCAGCGTCGAGCGGCCCTGCCACGAGCCGCGTAGAAGGACCGAGACGTTGCGGGACGCCAGGATCTCGAACTCGGTGCCGAGCTTGACGCCGACGTCACCTTGGTTGGGTTGGTTGGTGGCGCCGACCGAGATGCCGAGTAGCAACCGATCGGCCGGCCGCGCCCCGAAGCGGATATCGGAGATGAAGCCGACCTGCGAGATCGAGCGCGTGATGAACGCGAGGTTCGTGCTCTCACGCCGGCCGATCCGGAACCGGCCTTCGACGCCCATCCCGAAGCCTTCCTTGCCAACGCCGGCGATCAGCTGGCCGCCGACGGACAGATGAACACCGTCGGTCTCACCGCCCGCTTCGACATCCGCGTAGCCGTACTGGAACCCCGAGCGCGGGATGGCCATCGTGTCCCAGGTGTCGTCCTTGAACCCGCCACGACCCGAGTACACGCCGTACCCGACGCCGACACTCTCGACCCA
>JAYVWH010000590.1:0-2036 GCA_043786265.1 Kofleriaceae bacterium
CAAGCAGGAGTACGAGGACATCGTCAAGAACGAGGTCCAGCGTGCGATCAGCGCCGACGAGGACATGATCGCAAAGCTGTGAGCCAACTACATCGACAACATCAAGGCGTACACCCAGAAGGAGAAGGTCAAGAACCCGTACACCGGCCAGGACGAGGAGCCGGACGAGCGCTTGATGCGATCCATCGAGGAGAAGATCGATATCCCGGAGTCCCGCAAGGAAGACTTCCGCCGCGAGATCATGAACTACATCGGTGCACTCGCGATCGAGGGCCGCACGTTCGACTACAAGACCAACGAGCGCCTGCACAAGGCACTCGAGTCGAAGCTGTTCGAGGACCAGAAAGATTCGATCAAGCTGACGTCGCTGGTGTAAAACGTCGTCGACCGCGACACGCAGGCGAAGATCGATGTCGTCAAGCAGCGTCTGATCAAGAACTACGGCTACGACGAGGTCAGCGCGACCGACGTTCTCAACTTCGTCGCCTCGATCTTCGCGCGCGGAGACGTCAAGTCGTAATGGACCCGCGCGGCGTCGGCCCCGTCCAGATCGAGCTCAATGCCACGTTGGCCGAGCTGCTGACGAAGCTGTGCGTCGAGATGGAGACCGAGGACTACCGCGATGTGCTGTCACGTGCGCTGGGACTGCTCGACATGGTTCAACGCACGAAGCGCCAAGGCGGGCGTCTCGTGTTCGTGACCGAGCATGGACATACCGCCGACGTGGTGGTCTAGCCCATGTCCCAGAAGATCGATCTCGATCACGGACGGTTTCGCCAGATCATCCGCGGCAAGATCAAACAGAACCTTCGCAAGTACATCTCCCAGGGCGAGATGATCGCGAAGAAGGGCAAGGACACGGTCTCGATCCCGCTGCCCAGCGTCGACATCCCCCACTTCAAGCATGGCGACAAGCAGCAGGGTGGCGTCGGGCAGGGCAATGGCGAGGTCGGCGACGCGCTCGGGCAGGGCGAGGAGCAACCGGGGCAGGGGCAGAAGGCGGGCGACCGCCCGGGCGATCACCTCGTCGACATCGAAGTGTCGCTGCAGGAGCTCGCCGAGATCATGGCCGAGGAGCTGGAGCTGCCACGCATCCAGCCCAAGGGCACCGAGAAGATCGTGGCGTGGAAGGACAAGTACTCGGGCATCCGTACGACGGGCCCCGAGTCGCTGCGCCACTTCCGCCGGACATTCAGGCAGGCGATGCGCCGGCAGATCAGCATGGGAACCTACGACGCGAAGAACCCGGTCGTCATCCCGATCAAGGATGACAAGCGGTTTCGCTCGTGGAAGAAGGAGCCGCTGCCACAGAGCAACGCCGTCATCATCTACATGATGGACGTGTCGGGCTCGATGGGTGACGAGCAGAAGGAGATCGTCCGCATCGAGAGCTTCTGGATCGATACGTGGCTGCAGAGCCAGTACCACGGCATCGAGAGCCGCTACATCATTCACGACGCGATGGCCAAAGAGGTCGATCGCGACACGTTCTTCAAGACGCGTGAGAGCGGCGGCACGATGATCAGCTCGGCCTACAAGCTGTGCGCGAAGCTGATAGCCGACGAGTATCCGAGCGACCGTTGGAACATCTATCCGTTCCACTTCTCCGACGGTGACAACTGGTCCGTCGACGACACGCATACGTGCGTGGAGCTGATGAAGAAGGACATCTTGCCGTTCGTGAATCTGTTCTGCTACGGCCAGGTCGAGTCGCCGTATGGCTCGGGTCAGTTCATCAAGGACTTGACCGAACACTTCGACGAGGACGAGCGCGTCGTGACGAGCGAGATCAAGGGCAAGGACGCGATCATGGACTCCATCAAAGAATTCCTCGGTAAAGGGAAGTAACCGTGGCGCTCAAGCGATTCCCGGCGTACCTGCGCGACATCCAGGAAGAGATCGAAGGCTACGCGAAAGTCTACGGCCTCGACTTCTTCCCGATCCTCTACGAGGTCCTCGACTACAAGACGATGAACGAGGTCGCCGCGTACGGCGGCTTCCCGACGCGCTACCCGCACTGGCGCTTCGGCATGGAC
>JAYVWH010000591.1:0-4679 GCA_043786265.1 Kofleriaceae bacterium
CCTGACTTCCCGATCTTCTTCCGGCTACTCGACGCGTTGTAAAACGGCGGCAGCCTCACGGCGCAATCATGCTCCGGCAGGTCCGCTCGCTCAACCACCAACCCGATCAGGAGTCAGTCGGATCGACACAGTCAGCTGCGCGAGGACGGGACAAACCCGACCCCGGATCTCCGCCTGCGATCCGGCGGCTCGCAACCGCGACTTCAACGTGCGTGGATCGCTTCTTTAGGGTCTAGACGCCTGGGCCGCAGGCGCCGGCAACGGTGCAGTCGCAGCCCTTCGGCGCGGTGCACAGGTTGATGATCTCACCCGTCTCGTAGAAGTGCTTCATCATGTCGGTGGTCGCCTTCTTGTTACGGAGATTGCTGTGCACGTCGTTTACCGGTGGCGCCTCGTTACCATCGGGGATCGTCGTCCCGACGCCGAAGTCGTAGAACACGATGCCACTCGATGCCGGCGCGCTCGTGGACGTGAGCCCGTACGGCATCTTCGGGGTCGGCAGGATGACCGGGATGCCCATCGTGCGCGCTTGATACTCGCTGCCGAGATTGGGGACCTGGTCGTCGCCGATTCCGACCTGCATGAACACCTGCTTGGCGGGCGTGCCAGGAAATCCGCCGTTGGTGATCACGTCGGCGACCGCAGTCGGCTCGGTGCGGTCCCACTCGTTCTGCATGATGTTGATCATCAGCGTGACGAGGAGTGGATCTTCGAACGCGCCGATCAGCGTGGTGCGGTACCGCGGCCAGTCGCCCGAGCGCTCGAGCAAGATCGAGTAGTTGATCGCGCCAACCTGCACGACGCAGCGCTTGATGACGGGATCGATCGCGCACACCGTGGTGCCCATGATCCCGCCCTGCGAGATGCCGTAGTAGTAGATCTTGGCGGGGTCGATCAGCGATCCGCCGCCTACCTTACCGAGCACGTCGGCCGCGTTCATCAGCGGGCCCTTCGCCGCCTGCACCAGCGAGACGTGATTCATCATGCCCTGCACGAGCGTGTCGAAGATCAGGTGGCCGTCGTTGCCGTCGTTGAGCGCGAGCGCGACGTTGGGAACATCCTGATCGCTCATGCCGAACATGTCGGTGCCGATGCCCACCGCGCAGATCTCGGCGCTGGCGGCGCGCATGCCACCGCTGCTCACCTGATCGTGCGCCGCGCCGAGGAGCCCATGACCGTAGAGGATGAGCGGCACCGGCGTGGTCGAATCGAGCGCGCACTGCGGGATGATCACCGTGAACGGCCACTTCGCCATGCCGACGACCATCGGCTTGCCTTCGCCGTCACGCGCGAGCGTCATGCCAGGCGTCGCGCCAACGGTGCCGGGTGCATTCGAGTCGTTACGCGTCGTCGAGTTCTCCATGAACAACGGCGCCTCGTAGGTGCCGAGGATCTTCTTGGCGATCCGCGTGTCGCCGGGCACCTCGGCGTTGAACACGGTGTAAGAGCTGTTCGCGGCGTTCGTCCCGAGCGCTGCGAGCGTCGCGGTTCGTGCGTTCAGTAGATCGGCCTGCACCGTGGAGCGCGAGCGCGTGGTGAAGTCCCACGCGACGACGAGGTCGTCTTTCGCGATCCCGTGTGCGGCGAGGGCCGCAAAGATCTCGGTGTAACGCGGGCGCACCTTCTCGAGCAGGGGGTGGCTCGTCTTCTCGCCGGACACCAGTGCAGTGAAGCCTTCCGCGACCGGGAGCTCGCCACCGGACTTGGCCTTGAGCGTCTTCTTGATCGCTGCGACGTACCGCGTACCGCCCTTGAGCATCGCCGCGGAGCGGATGTAGAGCGCCTGACTTGCGGGGGTGTTCGCGGCCCGGACGTCGAGCTCGGCGTAGTGCGCGACCAGCTCGCCGGTCGTCATGTCGATCAGCACGGTCGGGCTGGCATCGGTCAGGCTGACGCCGATGTCCTTATGGCTCGGGAGGTTCGACGGATCGACGCCGGTCTCGAACGCGATCAGCAGCGGCGCGGATGACGAGAATCCGTCGTGCTTGTTGTAGGTCGCCGGGCTGACTTCGATGTTGTCGTAGTTCTTGGGCAGTGCGCCAGCAGGGATGTCGATGTGGCGGCCGGTCTCGGTGGTCGAGTCATCCTTCTCGTAGATCGATGACGGCCACGGTGTGAGACAGCCACTGCCGTTGAGCGGATTGCACGCGTCCGGGGTGGCGAGATCCTTGTCGCCACTGCAACCGATCAATAACGCTACGAACAGAAGTCTACGCATCTATGCGCGGACACTAGGACAACTCGGGCCGCGGAGGGAAAAAGACTTGGGACCTTTCGACGCAGTACCCGTCGTCCGGGGCTAGCATCCAAGGCTCCGTGGACTCCCTTCCGTTCTATCCGGGGCGGCACTCGCCATCGCGCTCGCATGCTTCGCATTCGTCGCGTATTCGTGGAGTGAGCTGCACGAGCTGATGCTTGCGGACGCGAGCTGGCAAGCGTTCTACGCGGCCGGCGACCGCGTGTTCCTCTCGACGACGGTGTTGCCGCGGCTCGTGGTGTTTGGCGGCGCAATGGCCACCACGTTCGCCGTGATCTCCCGCATCGTCTCGATCGGAGGCGCGATCTGGATGTGGCGGGCGGGGTTCGATCCGCAGGGACCCGCACGCGCATGGGCGTTCGTCCTGATCGCGGCGGCTCGCGCTCGTCGCCGGTATCGCAGCCGTTGCCTGGGTGGTTCGAACCGTTGCGTGGCAGCGAGGTACTTGAGATCGCCGCGCTTACGTTCGGCTGATAGGCTGTGATCATCATGGACCGTCCATCGATTCGTCAGCTGGAATCGCTCGTCGCTGTCGCGGACCACGGCAGCTTCCGCAAAGCGGCCACCGCGCTCGGAATCTCGCAGCCCGCGCTCTCGGTGCAGGTGCAAACCGTCGAGGCAGTGCTCGGGATCCAGGTGTTCGAGCGCGACCGCCGCAGCGTGCTCATCACGCCCGCGGGCGAGGAGGTCGTCGGTCGCGCGCGCGTCGCTCTCGATGCCGTCGACGCAGTAAATGACGCTGCACGCAGGCGTGCGGAGCCACTCGTCGGGTCCCTGCGGCTCGGCGTGATCCCGACGGTCGCACCGTACTGGCTGCCCGCGCTGCTACCGGCGGTGCGCAAGCGGTTCCCGCGCCTCGAGCTGATCTTGCGCGAGGATCAGACGCATCGTCTGCTTGGCCAGCTCACCGCCGGTCAGCTCGATGTGGCGTTCCTGGCGATTCCGGTCCCCGGCGATCTGACGACCGCGGAGATCGCTCGCGAAGCGTTCCTGCTCGCCGCACCGCGTGGCGCCGTTCTTCTCCACAAGCGCGCCCGCCTTACCGAGTCCGATCTCGAGGATCAGATCGTGCTGCTGCTCGAGGACGGGCATTGCCTGCGCGATCAGGCGCTCGCCGTGTGCAAGCGCGGCGGCGCGATCGAATCGATAGAAGTTCGTGGGACCAGCCTGCCGACGCTCGTTCAGATGGTCGCGGGTGGTATGGGCGTGACACTGGTGCCGGAAGCAGCGGCCGAGGCGCTCGTGCAGCCCGGCGGCCCGGTCGAGCTTGCCGCCCTCGGGAAGCCGCCGCCGGGGCGCACGCTGGGGCTCGCCTGGCGTACGTCGTCGGCAAGGCTGCGCGAGTTCCGTATGCTCGCGGAGACGATGGCGGAGGCTGCCAATAAGTTCCTCGTGAAGCTGCGCAACGCTTAACTTACGCACCGCCCTTCGGCGGTGCTGCGCGGTCCGCCAGAGCCGGACCTTGCTACTTCTTGATTGGCCAGGCGTAGCGCTTGGCGAGGTCGGTCGGCTTCTCGAGCGTCACGCGCTTCATCGCCTCGGCCATCGGCACGCCCTCGACGAGCAGCTTGTTGAGCGTGACCCTGGCCTCGGGCGTCAGCGTCTTGATCTCGCTGAGCTTCGCGATCACCTGACCCGACAGCCAGCGACAGAACGTGAGCCCGACGGCCTGGCTCGTCGCCAGCACGTCCCAGTCGTACGACGGCTCGCCGCGGAACGTCTTCACTTCGAACTTCTCGCTGTTCACGATCACGTCCTTGACGCATGCGCCGGCGGTGTCGTCAGCCTCCGAGGCGAGCGACCAGTAGGTCGAGCACTTCTCGGGCCTGTCGCGAAACGGCGGGCCTAGCAGCGTCGCCAGGATCGCGTAGGGGGCGCGCAGCTTGGTAGTGAACGCGGGGACGTCGAGGTCCACGTGGGTGTCGACCACGAACATGGATCGAGCCTATCAGTCATCGCCCTGCAGTGCGCGACTTGCGGCACCTGCCAGGGTCGCACCTGCAATCGGCGCCACGACGAACAGCCAGAGCTGCTTGAGGTACTCGCCGCCCGCGAACACGGCCTGGCTCGCCGACCGCGCGGGATTGACCGACGTGTTGGTGAGCGGAATGGTGATCAAGTGAATGAGCGCGAGGCACAGGCCGATCGCGATCGGTGCGAAGCCGGGCGGGGCGTTCTTGCTCGTGGCGCCGAGGATCACCATCAGGAACATGAATGTGGTGAGGAACTCGGTGATGAATGCACCGGTCATCGACAGCTTGTTGCCCTGCGCCTCACCCCACGCATTCGCCGCGAACTGCCCGAGCTGCCCGCCATCGGTGCTCTTGGCGATCAGCGCAAGCGCACCGGCGGCGAGGAACGCACCGACGAGCTGTGCACCGATATAAGGCGCTGCCTCGTGCGCGGGGAACTTGCGCGCGGC
>JAYVWH010000592.1:0-2570 GCA_043786265.1 Kofleriaceae bacterium
ACGCTGTTCCCGATGATGCCGTACGGGCGGTTCGCGAAGCTCACCGACGATGATGCGCTCGCGATCGTCGCCTATATGCGCTCGGTGCCTGCACAGGCAGCGATGCCGGGCCGCACCGAGGTGAGCTTCCCGGTCTCGATGTTCGTGCGCCTCGCGCCCAAGCCCCTCGCAGGGCCGCCGCCCGCGTGGCCGGTCGAGCCCGTCGCGCGCGGCAGGATTCTTCTCGAGGTGATGTCGTGCATCGACTGCCACACGCCGATGGAGAAGGGGCAGCTCGTCGAGGGCAAGCTGTTCGCGGGCGGTAACAAGTTCTCGGCTACTGAGATAGGGACCGTCTACTCCTCGAACATCACGTCCGATCCGGCGACCGGCATCGGTGCGTACTCCGACGAGGACTTGATGCGGGTTTTCCGCGAGGGCAAGGGCAAGAATGGCCGCACCCTGTGGGTGATGCCGTGGCGCGCGCTCAAGGGCACCAAGGAGGAGGATCTGCGCGCAGTGATCGCCGCGCTGCGCGCGATCAAGCCGATCGCGAACACCGTTCCGGCGCCGAAGATCCTGATCCAGCTGCCGCCCGAACCTGCTGCGGGCTCGGCCGCGCCCGGGTCGGCCACCCAAACTCCATGACGTGGGCCGGTGTGCATCGCTGGTGCGCGATCGTGCTGGTCGCGCTCCTTGTCGTGTGGTCGGTCAGCGGTCTGCTGTTCCATCTCAAGCCAGGCTGGGACCGCGCCTACGACATGCTGAACGCGGAGCGCGGCAAGAGCGAGACGCTCGACACCGCGATCGGCCCACTGACGCGCAAGGCAGGCGCACTGGTCGATGCAGCCGGCACGCCTCGTCCTCCGCTCACCGAGGACGAAGCAAAGGTGCTGGTCGCCGATGCGCTGAGCCGGTCAATCTTTGCCGCTGCGTACGGCGAGCTCGAACGCGTCTCTCACGACGAGACGACGGTCAGGCTCGACTACGCGCATGCGACCGTCACGATCGGGCGTGCGAGCGCCCGGATCTCGCAGCGTGGCCCCGATACCGAGCGCATCGACTGGCTGTACCGGATCCACTATCTGCAGTGGACCGGCAACGCGACCATCGACAAGGTGCTCGCGATGGCCGGGTTGCTGCTGATCTGGGCGGTGATGATCCCAGGCGTCGTGCTGTTTGTACGCCGCCTGGTTCGCCGCGAGGTCAGGGCAGACGGCGGCTCCACAGCGGGAACCGCACCGACTCGCTCGCCTGCAGCGCGAGCATTGACGTGATGCCGAGGATCGCGATGTTGGTGACGAGATTCGCCGTGCCGGTCGCACCGACGAACCGCTGCAGACGTTGGGTCTTCATCCGCGCGCAGCAGTGTCGCGGACCGACTCGTAACGACCACGAACGTAATTCTGTTTCACGCGTGTCTCCGACGACACCCGCCGTGTCCGGGCACCCACACCGGCCCACAAGTTGGCGTGCCTGCTGCCGAACCCGGTTGGCACATCCGATGCTGAAGATACGGTTCGAAAGGTTTCAAGGTTCAGTCATGAAGATCCCGTTTCGCTCCATTCTGTTTGCTCTCGTTCTCCCGGTTGCAGCGTGTGGTGGTGACAACGAGCCCACCGTCGACTTCAAGCTGTCGGATTACGTCGTGCAGCCGAAGTCGGACGCGCAGCCGATCAACACCCAGCCGAGCGTCGTCGACAACGCCGTCAAGGTTGTCGACGTCACCAAGCCGATGCCGACCAAGCTCGACGAGCTGATGGCGGAGGGCAAGAGGCTCGCCTCAGCCGGCAAGTACGGCGATGCCAAGATCATGTTCGAGGCGGCGCTCAAGCAAGACAAGAAGAACGCGTCGATCCATATCGAGATGGCGCGCATGTACATCTCGATGAACGAGAAGGGCCCTGCGGTCGCATCGGCGAACAAGGCGATCAAGCTCGCGCCGCTGTCGTCGCAGGCGTGGAACACCAAGGGTCGCGCCGAGCTCACCGCGCACAAGTACGACGAGGCGATCGAGGCGTTCTCGAAGGCTGTCGAGCTCGACGAGACGAACGTCTTCGCGTGGAATAACCTCGGTTACACCGAGCTGCTCCTCAAGAAGTACGAAGATGCGGTGACCCATCTCCAGGAGGCCACTGGTCGCCCCGGCGCCACGGGCTACATGTTCAACAACCTCGGTACCGCGCTCGAACACGTCGACAATTTCGACGACGCCCGCGTCGCGTACGAGGCCGGTGGCAAGCTCGGCTCTTCAGAAGCTTCCTCGAGCCGCAAACGCCTCGAAGGTGTCGACTCGGTTGCGGTCGCGACGGCCGAGCCAACGGAGCCCGTGGTCAAAGAGTACGAGACAGTCAACGAGAGTGACATCGTGGAGGACTCGACGTTCCCGCCGACGACGACCGACGAGCCGGCTGACACCACCGAGGCCGCTGACGGTTCGGGCCACACCGAAGAAGACGGCGCGCAGGGCGAGCCTAGCGACAAAGCGACGCTCTAGCCCTACCTTCGCAGAAACGAGTCGTTTGTCCGACGACAAACGCCTGCATGAAGGAAGTTGACGCGAGAACCAAGACAAGATTGGGCCGTCGGCG
>JAYVWH010000593.1:0-3036 GCA_043786265.1 Kofleriaceae bacterium
TGTCGCTGTTCCTGCAGAACGTCGGGCTGCTTCACCGCTTCTTCGGCAACCGGCCAGCGACGATCTCGGGGCTGATGCAGAACAAGGTCCTCGCCACCGTCGGCGGGGTGCAGTTGCGGCTGTTCGACATGACCACGATCTTCCTGACGCTCGTGCTCGTCGTCTTTCTCGAGCGCTTCGTCTACCGGACCAAGATGGGCCGCGCGATGCGTGCGGTCGCGTTCGACGAGCGAATCGCGTCGCTGATGGGCGTCAACGTCAATCAGGTCGTCGCTGTTACGTTCGCGCTTGGCTCCGCCCTCGCAGCGGCAGGCGGCATCCTGTTCGCGCTGCGCAACGATCTCCGCATGACCGCAGACGGGTCGTGGGTACTCCTCGGCCTCAAGGCGTTCGTCGCCGCGGTCGTCGGTGGCATCGGCAATGTGCGTGGCGCGGCCGCGGGCGCGATGCTGATCGCGTTCGTCGAGGTGTTCGTCCACCGCTACGTGATCGCGGCGTTCCCCGACAAGCCGTGGGTCGGGCAGTTGCAAGACATCTACGTGTTCGCGATCCTCATCATCGTTCTTCTGTTCAAGCCGAGCGGTCTGCTCGGCAAGACGACCGTGGAGAAGGTGTGAGCGGGCTGCCATCAAAGGCGAAGGGCGTGCAGGCGCGTGTCGCCGCACTACAGCCCAACCCCGCGGTCGCGATCGGTCGATCGATCATCCCGTTTGTCGTCGCGGTCGGTCTCGCGATCTTGATGGACCGTGTCGTTGGACCTGCCGCCGGCGCGACGTGGGCGAAGATCCTGCTCGATGTCGGCATCGCGATCCTGCTCGCCGGTTCGCTCAACGTCGTCAACGGGTACGCCGGTCAGTTCTCGATCGGCCACGCTGGCTTCATGCTCGTCGGCGGATATGCCGCGGCGTGGCTGACCTTCTACGGCTCGATCCACTGGTTCGGCACCAAGGACACCTACGGTGGCTTCCTTGGAGACGGCCAGCTGCTGTTCCTCGGCGGCTGCATCCTTGGCGGAGTGGTCGCGGCTCTACTCGGCTTGCTCGTCGGGCTGCCATCGCTGCGCCTGCGCGGGGATTACCTTGCGATCGTGACGCTCGGGTTTGGCGAGATCGTGCGCGTGCTCGGTCAGATCACCGCGCGCCAGCCCAAGAACGTCGCCGCGATCAAGGAGCGCACGATGGCCGAGCTCGCGAACAACCTCGGCGGTGCCGAGGGGTTCTCCCAGATCCCCGGCTACACGACGCTGTTCTTCGTCTATCTGTTCGCATTCGTGCTGCTCGTACTCGTGTACCGGCTCAAGTACTCGAGCAAGGGCCGCGAGCTGCTCGCCGTGCGCGAGAACGAGATCGCGGCCGAGGCGATGGGCGTCGACACCACGCGTGCCAAGGTCGTCGCGTTCGTGTTCTCGGCGTTCTTTGCCGGCATGGGGGGCGCGCTGTACGCACACCAGCTCGGCGCGCTCGACCCCAAGGAGCTGGGCTTCTTGAAGTCGATCGACCTCGTCATCATCGTCGTGATCGGAGGCATGGGCTCGATCACGGGCATCGTGCTCGGCGCGACGATCCTGGTCGTGCTGCCCGAAGTGTTCCGGTCGTTCGCGGACTACCGCATGATCGTCTACGCGCTCGCGCTCGTCGTCGTGATGATCCTGCGGCCGCAGGGCATCATGGGCGTCAAAGAACTGTGGGAGACATCCCTGTGGCGCAAGGCGCTGGCGAGGTTTCGCAAGTGACGGCCGCGCTCACCATCGAGAACATCTCGATCGCGTTCGGTGGTCTCAAGGCCGTGTCAGATTTCTCGATGGCCCTTCCCGACGGTGGGCTGTATGGCCTGATCGGCCCCAACGGCGCTGGCAAGACGACGGTGTTCAACCTGCTCACCGGCGTGTACAAGCCGAACAGCGGTAGCGTCTCGCTCGGCGGTGAGCGCATCGATGGCAAGAAGCCGTCGCAGATTGCGCGCGCGGGGATGGCACGTACGTTCCAGAATATCCGGCTGTTCGGCGAGCTCAGCGTGCTCGACAACGTCCGCACCGCGGCCGGCATTCGTACCAAGAGCGGGCTGTTCCGTACGCTGTTCCGCTCGCCACTGCACGTGGCCGAGGAGCGCGCCGTCACCGAGCGTTCGCTCGAGCTGCTCGACGTGCTTGGCATCTCCCACCGCCGCGACGAGCAGAGCAAGAGCCTGCCGTACGGCGATCAGCGGCGACTCGAGATCGCGCGCGCGCTGGCTACCGAGCCGAAGGTCCTGCTCCTCGACGAGCCGGTCGCCGGAATGAACACGCCGGAGAAGCAAGAAATGCGCGGCTTGATCCAGAGCCTGCGTGAACAGTTCGGTGTCGCGATCCTTCTGATCGAACATGACATGGGCCTGGTGATGGACATCTGCGAGCGCATCACCGTGATCGATCACGGCGTCACGATCGCGACGGGCTCGGCCAAGGATATCCAGGGTAACCCGGCGGTGATCGAGGCATACCTCGGTGTGCCCGACGAGGATGATCCGATTCCGGCGCCGGATGCGCCGCCGGGGACGAACTGATGGCGCTCCTCGAGATTGCTGACCTCGACGTTCACTACGGGGGGATCCACGCGCTCAAGGGGATCTCGCTCAAGGTCGAGGCCGGTGAGGTCGTCACGCTGATCGGCGCGAACGGTGCTGGTAAGACCACGACGCTGCGCGCCATCTCAGGTCTCGTGCCACCTTCGGCAGGTACGGTGAGGTTCGACGGCGCGCAGATCGCGCACGCGAGCGGCACTGGGGAGGTGCCGGTGTGGCAACGCGTGCTGCGGCGCTTTGGCGTGACCAGTGACGGTTTGCCTGCGCACGAGATCGTCAAACGCGGACTGGTTCACGCTCCCGAGGGCCGCGGCATCTTCTCGAACATGACGGTCGCGGAGAACCTCGAGATCGGTGCGTTCCTGCGCGAGGACAAGGACGCGATCGCGAAGGACAAGGAGAAGGCGCTTACCCTGTTCCCGCGGCTCAAGGAGCGGCTCGATCAGAGTGCAGGCACGCTGTCGGGTGGCGAGCAAC
>JAYVWH010000594.1:0-4852 GCA_043786265.1 Kofleriaceae bacterium
CGCCCGCCGCAGGAGATCTACATCTCGGACCGCCCGATCCTCGATGCGACCGTCGGCGACCTGAACGGCGACGGCGAGATCGATGCCGTGATGACGACGCAGTTCCCCAATCTCGATCTCGTGCGCCGCGTGCCGGGTGCCGGCAAGTTCTTGCTGACGCGCCAGTCGACGACGGGCGTCGTTCATCAAACGCTCGTCGGCGACTTCGACGGCGATACCCGCAACGACCTCGTCTACAGCGAGCGCCTCGGCGACAAAGAGCAGCTCTCGATCGCGTACGGCACCGGCACAGGCCTGTTGCCGGGCGTCGCGGTCGATGCCTTCACGCACCTGATCTTCCTCGCCGTCATGGAGCTCGCCGACAGCGCGGATCCATTCAACATCGTCGACGATCTCGTCGCGGTCGATCTCGAGTCGCAGGTTTCTGAGCCCGAGATCACGCTGCTGCACGGCAGCTCTAATCGCACCATGCTGTCGTTTTACGGCCGGCCGAATCCCAACCTGCCGACGACGTTTCGCGGTGTCGTTGCCGGCAACTTCATCGACAGCACCGACA
Organism: Kofleriaceae bacterium; assembly: GCA_043786265.1. Taxonomy (GTDB): domain Bacteria; phylum Myxococcota_A; class Polyangia; order Haliangiales; family Haliangiaceae; genus JABFXX01. The sequence goes on from JAYVWH010000594.1 coordinate 557, forward strand.
GCCACGGCCACACCGATTTGATCGCGTTCGAGGCTGCCCTGACGAGCGATGGGCCGGCGACCGCGGTGCACGTGATTCCCGGACTCGCGAATGCACGACTCGGTGACCCCGCGTTCACGACCGGCTTCCAGCTGCCGACGACACCGCTGCTGGGCTCGTGTGACGTAGCTCCGTATCCGTTCTGCCTGGACTTTGCCTCGTTCTCGGCGGTGCCTGTGTCGACAAATCACGACATCATGTTGGGCATCGAAGCACCGGCGCCCGGCGAGGTGCCGACCGTGGTGCGGCTCGATACCGATCGCACGGGCGGCATCGTCGAGGAGATCGCGAGCCCGTTCCCCGCTGGCGGCCGAATCCACACGCTCGAGCAGATCGATGTTGACGGGGACGGCGACGCCGAGCTGGTCGCGGCCTTCACCTCGACGGGCGCCGCAGGCAACGGTTACGCGATGATCTGTGACATCACGTCCGCGGGCGACATCGGCGAGTGCCATGACGTGGCGACCATCGTCAACGCGCCGGGCGCAGAGTGCGTGTCGTTCGCGCGCGGCAACGTCACGCCACCCTGTGACCAGCGGCCGGGCGCGACGCCGGGGCAGGACCTCGTCGTCACCTGCCGCGAACCGGGCCGGTCCCGCGTCTTCCACGTCGGCGGTGCGGGTGGGAGCTACACGCTCGTGCGCCAGCTACTCGATATCGACATCAACATCGAGGACATCCAGCTCGGCGACGTCACCGGCGATGGGCTCGACGATCTCGTCGTCGTGACTGCCGACTCGGTACCCCAACTCGCGGTGTTCCAGCAGGACAGCGACCGCGAGGCAAACATATGCAAGCTCGCTCCGTGATCCTCGTCGCTGCGGCGCTCGTGGGCCTGGCCGTGCCCGCGCACGCCGAGGATCGCGCGGAGGCGGAGCACTATTTCCGCCTCGGTGAGAAGGCGTACCAGGCGCAAGATTTCGAGGCTGCGGCGGCGCAGTTCGAGGAGGCCTACAAGAAGTACGATCTGCCCGAGATCGCATTCTCGGCCGCGCAGTCGTATCGCCGCCTCTATCGCATCCAGCACAACCCCGCGCACGTCGCGCGCGCTGTCGAGCTGTACCAGGTCTATCTCGCGAAACGGACCAATGGTGGCCGCGTCGCCGATGCGGCCGATGCTCTTGGCGAGATGCAGCACGAGCTCGAGAAACTGCTTGCGGCGGGCGTGGTGGTCAGCCCCGAGCTGGCGAAGGAGCACACGCGGCTCTCGATCAATGTCTCGTTCGGTACGGAGCAGCATCGCGAGACCGGCAATCTGCAGGAGGTCGGTGAGACTCGTCAGGAGACCGTCGCCGAGATCGCGGCCACGCTCGACGGTAAGCCGGTCAAGACGCTCATGCCGATCAACGTGCCACCCGGCTCCCACAGGGTCGTGGTCAGCGCGCGCGGCTTCTTTACCGGGGAGACGCGGATCGAGGTGCCGCAAGGCGCGACGAAGATCGCGGATGTCATGCTCGCACCTATGCCAGGACGCGTCACCGTAGCCACCGAGGCCGGAGCGCGCATCACGGTCGACGGCCGCCTGGCGAGCAACGCGCCGGGCGCGCCACTCGAGCTGCCCGCCGGTAAGCACCTGATCACCCTGTCGATGCGCGGCCGCATCCCGATCGCCCGCGAGGTGACAGTCGGCCGCGGCGACGAGATCACGATGCGTGCGCCGATGGAGACGACGCTCCGCCGCCGCGCGGTCCCCTGGTTTGTGGCGGGCGGCGGCGCCACGGTGGCGGTCACGGCGGTCAGCGCGACCTTCGCGTATCTTCGTGACAGCGACGCCTCGGACCTGCTCGTCGACATCCGTGCGCACGGCGATAATACCGAAGCCGATCGGGCACGCTATGACCGCCTGCGCGGCGCACGCGACCACTGGCGAACGGCGACGTACATGAGCGGCGCGGCGACGGTGGGCCTGCTCGGAGTGGCCGCGTTGCTCTATTACACCGACAACCGGAGCCCCGACGGCGTTCGGGTCGAGCCGTTGACCGTCCCTGCCGGTGGTGGCGCAGCGATTGCGGGTAGGTTTTGACCAGGCTATAAGGCGCCACATGGCGACGGGAAAGCGACTGGCGGCGAGTGTTGCGACGACTCTGACGTTCGACAAGTTCTGGCAGTGGCTCGCGGGCCACGCGAACTGCATCGTGCGCGCGGGTACCCCCGAGGTCGTCCTCATCGACCACGACGACTTTCACTGGACACTGGTGAGCGAGGACGACCACACACGCGTCGTCCAGCTGGCGCGTGCGAAAGATCTCGTCGGCGAGATCCTGGTGTTCTCGGCCGATATCGCTTACGTCCAGGTCGAGCCGTCGGAGACCGAGGGTGAGTTCCTGTTCGAGTGCGTCGTCGAGTCGGAGAAGGCGCGCGAGGTCGCGTACCATTTCGTGATGGCGCACGAGTACGACGACGGCGAGCATCGCCGCGAAGACAAGTGGACGCACTGAAGCGCGTTGCTCTGCTAGGCTAGCGGCTCGTTGCCCGAGTTGATCGAACGGATCGGAACGCTCATCGATGGGCGTTATGAGATCAAAGAGGTCATGGCGTCGGGTGCCATGGGCGCGGTCTACAAGGCCGAGCGCGTTCCTGTCGGCAAGCTCGTCGCCGTGAAGTTCCTGCACGCGTCGTTCGCGAACGATGCGGAGTTCCAGGCTCGCTTCGAGCGCGAGACGCGGGTGATGTCCAAGCTCAATCACCCCAACTGCGTCAGCGTCCTCGATTTCGGCGCGTGGGAGAACGCGCCGTATCTCGTGATGGATTACGTCGACGGCACGACGCTCCGAGCGCGCCTCGACGCTGGACCGATCACGCCGCTCGCGGCACTCGCGATAGCACGCCAGGTGCTATCGGGCCTCGCCCATGCGCACAAGCAAGAGGTGTGGCACCGGGACGTAAAGCCCGCGAACATCATGATCAGCGAAGAGATCGGGCACGGCGAGCGCGTGCGCATCCTCGATTTCGGTCTTGCGCGCCTGCAGGGCAACGTCGGTCGCGATGCGACGCAGACGAACATGGTCGTCGGAACGCCGAACTATATGGCGCCCGAGCAGACAGTGCCCGGCGCTGCGATCGACGGACGCGCGGACCTCTATGCCGTCGGCATCGTCCTGTACGAGATGATCGCGGGCAAGCGGCCGTTCAATGCAGAGGACACGATGCAGCTGCTCGGCATGCATCGCGCCGCACCCATTCCCCGCATCACCGACAACCTGCCCGAAGGCACCGAGCTGCCGATCGGCGTGCAGGAGATTGTCGACAAGGCCCTCTCGAAGACGCGCGAAGGTCGCTACCAGACCGCGATCGAGTTCGCGACCGCGATCGATGAGGTGATCGCGGGCAAGCTCGATCCGATGGAGATCGACGCGACGCTGCCGAAGATGAAGAGCGGCCCGGTCGCGATGCCTCCGAACAGCAGCTCGCTCGAGCTCGGCTCGACGGTGCTCCATGCTGACAACTCCGATGCGCTCGGCACGGCGCCGCCCAAGCGCCGGTCGCTGTGGCTTGGCGCCGTGATCTTGCTGCTCGGCACCGGCGCGATGGCCGCGTACTTCATCGCGCGCACGCCGACCACGCCGACCACGCCGACCACGACCGGTGCCGTAGCGCCGCTCGACGCGGCCGCGCAGCTCGCCCTCGCCACGCCCGACACGGTGGCGGCTGTCGCAGAGCCCATCGCAAGGGCCGGCTCTGCTGGCCCGCGCAGCGCCGCGGAAGGCGGCGCGAAGTCGATCGACGCGGCGGACGTCGCCGATGCTGGCGTCGAGCTCGATGTAGGCACAGCGGCCGAAACCGACGGTGGCGTTGCCGACGAGGAGATCCAGATCGATCCCGCGGTCGCCGAGGACCCCGATGTCAACGCGGGCTCCGCGACGCCACCCGACCACGAGGACGAGAACGCGCCGAAATCCGAAGCCGAGCTCGAGCAGCGTGAGCCACCGGCCCCTGTGCCTCAGCTGGCGCGCACCGTTCGCGAGGCGGTGGGCTTCATCAAGCAGGGCAAGAAAGAGCTCGCCTTGGCCAGCCTGCGCCAGCTGTGGAAGAAGCAGCCGGGCTCCAGCTACGTCCCGTTCCTGCTCGGCAACCTCTACTTCGACCGCAAGTGGTGGTCGGTCTCGCTCGACCACTACAAGATGGCGATCAAGCTCACCCCGGCCTACCGGCGCAACGCCGTGCTCAACCGGAACGTCATCCGAATGCTGGCGTCGACCAAGACCCGCCAAAGTGCTACGAATTTTCTTCGCGGGGTGATCGGCGGCTTCGCCAGGC
>JAYVWH010000595.1:0-3524 GCA_043786265.1 Kofleriaceae bacterium
GCTGACTGTTACCCCCTCGCGCCAGTCCAGTGCCTGCCCAGCCACCCACTGCGCGCGACCCTGTTGGAACCCACTGGCGAGCTCGACATCGAGGCGATATGCCGCGGTACCGTCGAAGCCCGACAGCACCAGGCGGTTGCCTGCGCCGACCCCGGCGAGATTGCTAATGTTGCCGTTGTCGAGGGCAAGGACGGCGTCATACGCACCCAGCGACACGCGCCGCAGGGTCAACTTTCCCGTGACGCCCTCATCGAATGCAACGCGCCACACCGTCACCGCTGATCCGAGCTCGAGCGGGATCCCATCGGCGAGCAGCGGTTTCTCGCGCAATGCTGCGATCTCTCCCGAGGCAACCGGCTTCGCACTGAAAGGAAGAGAGACTTTTCCGCCAAACGCTGTGAACAGCTCGAGGCGGCCTGCGATACCGCCCTCGGATCGCGTCGCGGTCAGCTCGCTGTTGTAGACCGGCATCGCCACGCGCAGGTTCGCCCCTTGTGCGGTGAGCTTCGCCTCGAACACATAGCTGCCGCTCTGGAAGCGCGCGGTACCCGCCTCACCGACCGCAGGCAGCCACAGGAGGAACGGGAACGCCAATCCGTCTGTGCTGGTGACCTGTGCGCGAAACCACCCGCTTGGCAGCTCTGACCTCGGCGGTGAGCTACACGACGCGGATACAACGCAGACTACCAGCAGGATGCGCAACAGCCATCGAGTCATGGGGACCTTCACGCGGGATCTTGCGGGCCCCACTCCACGAGCGCAAAGGTCCAGTCATCGAGCTGCTCCTGACCGGCGCTGACCTGCTCGGCGTAGCTGACGATGGCCGACGCGGCCGCGGAGGCGGGCTGTGGGCGGGTTTTCTCGTAGGCCATGGCGAACCGACGAGTGCCCATCACATTGCCATCGGGAAGCGCGATCTCGGGAATCCCATCCGTGTAGATCAAGATGCGCTCGCCGGGCAGAAGAACGCCCGTGAGGTTGCCGATCTCGATTGTCTCACCGCCCAGAAAGCTCCCCGGGCAGAAATGAACCTTGTGCTTGCCACTTTGGTCGAGCGTCAAGATGGGTGGCGCGCCCGCGCTGTACAACGTCCACTTGCCCGTTGCCTCGTCGATCTCCAGAGCCGCCATCGTCATCTGGTACTTGCCCTTTGCGACTCGCAAGACCTGCAGGTTGAGCAACTCGAGCATGTTGTGGACATCGAGGTCATTGCTCGTCGAGGCCAGCACCTGAAACGCCGTAGCCACTGCCGCCGTCACCATCGCGGGGCCCGGTCCGTGACCGGTCACATCGCCGACCATCACGAGGTGCCGCGTTCCGCCGAGATGCTCGTGCCACCACCAATCACCGCTGCAGGTGTCAGCGGGCTTGTAGTAACCGACGATCTGGATGTCGTTGGTCGTGATCTCGTTATGGTCCGGTAGAAACCCGCTCTGGACGGCACCGGTGAGCTGGAGATCGTTCTCTATGAGCGCCAACCGCCCTTCGCGCTCGACACGCCGGACGCGTTCGCGCTGGAGATTCACGACGAGCAACGCGGCAGCGACCAACAACGCGAGGTACATGGCATACGCAGGTTTCGAGCGCCACAGCGGCGGTGCGATGTGGATCTTCAGCTGCGTTGGCGTCTCGTTCCAGACGCCATGGCGGTTCATGGCCTTGACCTTCAGCGTGTAGTCACCGGCGTCGAGGTTCGTGAACGTCAGCTCGCCGCGTTCCGTATTGAGCCACTCGTTGCGAAACCCCTCGAGCATGTAGGCGTAGCGAATGTACTTGGGCGCCGCATACGCGAGCGCGGCGAATTCGACGGTGAACACGGAGTCTCGGTGCGACAGATCGATGCGTTGCGTGTCCCAGATCTCGTGCCGGAGCTTGGGTTCCTTGTCGAACAGCCTGAACTTCGTCAGCACCACCGGGGGCGCGAACGGATCAGGGACGATGTCCTTGGGAGTGAACCGGTTGAACCCACCGAGCGTGCTGACGAACAGCTCACCGCTCTTGCTCCGAAAGAACGCATTCTGATTGAACTCGGTCGAGCCCAGACCGTCGGCGGACGTGAACGTGACGGTCTTGTGACTCGCGAGCTCGAACCGGATAAGTCCCTTGCTTGTCGTCAGCCACAGGTAGCCGGCCTCGTCGGACAAGATTCCGTAAATCACGTCGCTGGACAATCCGTCCTTCGTCTGGAACGCCGTGGCCGTTCCGGCTTTCGGGTCGAGCCGGTCGAGCCCGCCTGCGTCCGTACCCACCCACACCGTGCCGCTGGCCTCCTGGTAGAGGCTGAGCACGCTGTCATTGCTGAGCACTGCGGCCGTAGCGTTGTCGGACGTCGGTCCGCGAAAGGTTTTCGCCGTCTTCGTCTTTAGATCGAGGCGCGTCAGCCCACCTTGCGCCGTCCCAACCCACAAGACCTGCGGATCCGAGACGTCGAACAGGATCCGATGCAGGTAGGCCGAAGGCAGCAGATGCTCGTTGGAGACGAGCTCGAACTTCTTGTCCTTCGGATCGAATCGACTCAGGCCGCCACCCCACGTCGCGAGCCACAAGGCACCGTCCGCGCCTTCGAGGATCTGCTCGATGCGATCGGCTGCGGGACCTGTCTTCCCTTCTTCATCCGTCGGATAGCGCGTGTACTGCTCGGACACAGGATCGAAGCTGACCAGGCCAAGCCCGGAGCCGCCGATCCAGATGGTCCCGTCGCGAGCGCAATGTAGCGCCGTGAGCCACTCAGTCAGCGGCACCCGATCGGGCGCATCCGGGGCGCCTAGCGCCGGATACGCCGTGTAAACGTTGCGACGGAAATCGAGAGCGTACAGCCCATGGCTGTATGTCCCAGCCCAGACAACCCCGTCCTTGCCGTCGCAGAACACCATGGGGATTCCGAACTCGGCGGTCGCACCGTAGTTTCGGAACGCGCGCCTTAGCTGGTCGAGCTTGTAGAGGCCGAAGTCCAGTGTGCCGAACCACAACGTGCCGGCGCGATCTTGAAAGGCAGTCGTCACGAACTGCAGATAGGTCGAGGTACGGAGCGGATACTCGGCGTCTGGCGCGTAGCGGGTCAGATGTTCGCGCTTGGGGTCAACCGCGTTGAGCCCGTCCTGCGTGCCAACCCACAACGTGTGATCACGGTCCTCGTAGAGCGTCGTGATCTTCTCACTGCTGATCGAGCTCCGATCGCCGGCGATGGGCATGTAGATGACGGGCGCGGTCACGCCCTTGCGTAGCTGTGCGAGGCCCGCATCATCGGTGCCGATCCAGAGCGTGCCCTCACTATCGATCAGGACCGCGGTCGCATTGTGAGAGATTGCATCGTTCACCCGCAGCCAAGCCGCACTCGGCTTGGTCTTCGCCGAGCTGACGAGCATGACACCTCCGCCATTGCTTGCTGCCCAGAGCTGACCCTTACCGTCGGACTGAATCGCCGTGATCTCACCGTTGGAAAACTCGCTGCTGACGACGTGGCTGAACGAATGCGTCAGGGGTTCGAAGCGATCCACGCCGCCGCTGGCGAGTCCAATCCACAG
>JAYVWH010000596.1:0-9678 GCA_043786265.1 Kofleriaceae bacterium
CGAGTACGGTGCCGATCTCGTCCTGTCGGGCCACACCCACGGCGGCCAGATCTACGTGAAGGGGATCACCGACCGGATCATGAAGAAGGTCGGACTCAACTACCGGCGCGGCTTCTTCGGCTTCGGCGACACCACGCTGTACGTGACCCCGGGCGTTGGCTTCTCGGGCGTGACGCGCCGGCATGGCGAGGGCACCGATGCCGAGGTAGCGGTGCTGACGTTGCGAGCAGCGTAGTTCGGTGCGCGGCTTCGCCGCGTCATTGTTCCCTACCCCGGCCCCAACCCGTACAGCCCGGATCATGTTTGAGATGGGCTCTAGCTCACATCACCGGGATGGCCGCGAGCACGAAGCCCGTCGTCGCTTCGATCGACGGGGCACCGAGCTTGATGCCAACGATGGTCGGCATCGGCAGCTTGGACAGCGCGTCGTCCGCCTTGACGCCGACGAGGCCCCACGCCGCAGTCACGAGCGCCTCGACCTGCTCGTCGGTGAGCGGCTTCTCGACGACCTCGCTGTTCGCGAGCACCTGCGCGTAGACCTTCGGTGTGCCGACGGTCAAGAGGACCTTGCCCGACTGGCTCGGCTCGGCCGCGAGTGTCGCGCTGAGCGAGACGGACATCGACTGGACTTCCGTGCCTGCTTCGTCACGCACGGTGATCATCATGTCGCCGAGGGCGAGCACGAGCTCGCCCGTGTCGGTCGACACTGTCGGCGGCAGCGCGAGCTTGATCTCGAGCGTCCGCGCGTTGTCATCGAGCAGCGCACCGAGCACCGGGATCGAATCGATCGTGATCGACTGGTCGAGCGCGTCGGCGGCCCACAAACCGGCGAACAGCTGGTTGATGATGTCGTCGTCAAGCGCGACGCCGAGGCCCAGCGTGCTGGCCATCGTCTGTGCGGTCAGCTTGGTGTCCGTGGTCATGAACGTCCCGCCCTCGCCACCGACGACGCGCAGCTTCGTCGCGAGACCGACGAACAGCTCGGTCGAAGTCAGCGACACCGAGCTCGGCGCGACCGAGATGGTCATGTCATGCCCGAGCAGGGACGTGCTGACCGGCTTGGCGACGAGACCGGCGAGCGCCTTGTCGGCCATCGGCGGAACCTTGCTCTTGATCTGGTTCGTCAGCAGCTTCTCGACCGCGCCGCGCGCCTGGCCGTTGAGCAAGCCTTCGATCGCACCCGGTACGCCGCCGATGTCGAGCGAGAAGCCCTCGAAGTCGATCGACGCGGTCGGCAGCGACGTCAGGAGCTTGTCGCTCGCGATGCGCAGGCCGAGGTCGCCATGAATCTTCGCCTTCGACGCCTTGAGTGTGATCGTCGTGCTGCCGCCGAGGCAAGCGACCTTGAAGCTCGCCGACATCTTCACCGTGATGTTCGGGATCACGACGTCGGTCGATAGTGCGTTCGTTTTCGGAGCGAGCCCGACGGTCATGTCACCGAGCGCCACGCTCGTGATGTTGATCTTCGCGCCGAGGCAACCGCTGTTGTCGTAGACGGGGTTCATCGCCAGGGCGACGGCGTTGAAGTCGATGTTGTTGGCCTGCGTGGCGACCGCGCCACCGATTGCCCGGAGCGCGGTGACACCGGCGCGCGCGCCGACCGTTCCGACGGCCGTGCCATCGGAGGGAGCGAGCTTGCCGGCGAGCACCGCGCGGACATCGCGCACGTCCTGGCCGGAGCTGTCGATCGCGTGGGTCTCGATGATCTCGATGCCGTTGCCGACCGGCACGGTGGCACTGAACGTCCCGTCCTTGGCGGTGGCGACCTCGGTGCCCGCGACGGTGACCTTGACCGCGCCGTTATCGGTCACGCGGCCGGTGACCGTGACGGTCTCGCCCTCGGCCAATGTTCCGCGCGCAGGGCTCGTGATCTCGAGGATCGGCGCGGGATCGTCTCCCTCGCCACTCGAGCATCCGACGACGACGAACAGCAGGCTGGCGGCGATGGCCCTCATCATGAGGGTCTGTCGTGCAGCGGGCGTGCCCGGGTTTCGGCGGCAAAACTCGCGCTAACCGCCCGAAATTGCCAGCGACCCTTCGACTAGCCAGGGCCCGAACCGGGTTCTGCGGACAGCTGGTTGCAGTCAGGCAGCGCGTTCACGCGGTGCGCGTTCTTCGGCGTACATGCGCAGCGCGAACCGGCCCGACGGACGATCGCGCCAGGCGAGCACCTGGGCGCGCGGTTCCGGCGGCAGCAGATCGAGCGGGACCTTCTGCGCGGGATGGTGCTCCGGCAGCAGGATCGGCGCGGCGAGCGCGGCGAACGTGAGGTCGGCAACCGTGAAGCGATCGCCGGCGAGGTAGCGGCGGCCATCCCCGAGGATGTCGTCGACGCGCGTGAATGCCTCCTCGATCTTCGTGAGCGATCGCGCGACGCCAGCGGCATTGATCTTGAGACCGCGCTTGAGCATGCCCACCGCGAGCGGCCGCGTCAGCATCAACATGCGCGCCTGCCAGCGCGGCGCACCCTCGACGATGAAGCGATCGGCGTCGCGATTCGCCAGGAGATGAAAGTACGCCCAGCGCCGCGTCGCCGGTCCGAAGTGGTTGTCGAGGTCGTCCTCGATCGCGAGCGCATCCTCGGCGCCGGCGATCGGAATCATCGAGCCGGGGCGATGCTTGTCGGCCCACGCGATGATATCGGTCGAGTCGCGCACGACCGTCTTGCCGTCGACGAGGAGCGGCACCGTCCGCTTGCCACCGTTGCGACGCGTCGCCATGTAGTGGAACAGCGGCAGGTGCGCTTCCTCGGTGTACTCGACGCCAGCTCGGTCGAGCGCCCAGCGCGCCTTCTCGCAGTAGTGGGAGAACGCGATCGTGATCAGTCTTGCCGTCATCGTCGTGCCATCGCGCCCTTCATCATGTCGGTAAATCCGCCCTGGCCTTCGGCAAGCATCGAGTCGAGCTCGCCTCCGACGCCTTTGATCTTCTTGCGCTTGGGAAACACGAGCAATGCACACGTCCACACCGCGAGCGTGAGCGCGAGGCGAATGGCCGCCATGCCGGCCCAGCCTCCGAGGCCGAAGCCGAGCACGCCGATGCGCAGCAGCGTGCCGAGTGGCTCCTGAATGTCGGAGAACATGCGGCGCGGCGCCAGGTCGCGCGTTTCGCCCCGCACGAGCGCCTTGCTCTCGCTGTCGTTCTTCTTCGGTCGGACCTTTGCGAGCAGCGCGACCACTTCGCGTGCGCGCTGCGGGCGGTGATCAGGATCCGGATCGGTCATCGCGACGAGCGCGCCGCGGAACGCTGGATCGAGCGAGGGCAGGTGGCGCTCGAGATCCATCTGCAGTCCCTTGCGCGGAACATCCTCGGGCTCGATACCGCCAGCGAGAGAGACGATCGTGGCACCGAGTGCGTAGATGTCGGTCGCGGGCACCGCCTGGCCGTGCAGCTGCTCGGGCGCCATGTAACCGAACGTGCCGACCATCGTCGAGCCGCCCTTTTCGCGCGCGGCATCGAGCACACCGCCGAAGTCGACGAGCGAGCACCGTCCGTCGGGCGCCCGCATGATGTTCGACGGCTTGATGTCGCGATGAATGATCGTGGGCGCGCGCGTGTGGAGATAGTCGAGAATCTCGAGGCAGCGGATCAGCACGTCGCGCAGCTCGGTCTCCGACAGCCGACGCCGCTTTGCGATCTCGCGCAGGTTCTCGCCAGGTGCGCGTTGCATGACGAGGTTGAACGTACCCGGCGGCTCCTCGAGCGTCGCGAAGTGCCGCGGTACCCCAGCGTGGCGCAGCTGGGACAGAACTTTAGCCTCGCGCTCGAACAGCTCGAATGACTTCCAGGTGCCGCGCGGCGTGATCCGCTTGACCACGACCTCCTTGTCGTCGGAGGCCTTCGCCTTGTCGTCGCGGGCTAAAAAGATCTCGCCTTGCGACCCGTGGCCGAGCGGCGGCCCGAGGCGATATCGCCCTCCAAGCAGCGGACCGTCGAACGCCATCCGCCTGTGTGTAGCATCAAGCCGTGCCTACAGATACGGCGCGAACGTCGCCTGCGACTTGCGCTGGCGGTTGTACCGCGCCAGCTCGTTCGCGCTGAACGCCAGCTCGGTTCCTGGCGGCAGCTTGCTGCGAATGAACCCGACGACATATTCGCGAGCGGAGTAGCCGCCGGTGACGAGCTCCTCGCTGCCGCTCTCCGCGCAGTCGTCCCACAGCTCGAACAGGCCCTGCTTGCGCGCCGCGAGGTCCGCGGTCGTCGCCCACAGCCGCTCGAGATTCTTGTGCATGAACTGCTTGGACTGCGCGAGCTGCTGCGTGCGGTGCTGCATGCCCATGGCAGCGCGCTCGTCGCGTGTCTCGTCGAGGACTTTGAGCTTGTAGCTCGAGTAGGGATCGATACCGTGGCGGCGCATCATCGCGTCGGTCACGTCGAATGACAGGCCCAGGCCCTGACGCTGGACGTTCGCATTGTCGTGGATTCTTGCGCTGCCATCGGCGGCGACCCTCATCGTGAACGCGCGGTGCTCGGCCTTGCGCCCGGTGCCGTCGGGCTGCAGCTCTCGGTTCGCGAGCTCGTCGCGCATCGACGCAGCGCCGAGGCGCATCGCGGTCAGCTGATCGGGCGTCGCGTTCGCGACCCAGCGCGGGTTTCGCAAGTAGCTATCGGCCGTCGCGAGCTCGTCCTGCATCTGCTCCGTCGGGTTGTCCTTGGGCTGCAGCGGCCGCGTGTTTTGAAGGAACCGCGCGGTGAAGCCCTCCGACACGCCCTTCTCGATCCCCTGCTGATCGGGATGGCGCATCGTCATCAGCGGGTTGTGCTCGACCGGCCCGGTCGGCGTGACAACGCTCGACGGTTCGACCTTGGATGCGATCGCATGGTTGCTCGTCGTCGCCGCGATCCGCACCGGAGCCGACCCGGGGACCGTGGCAGGGGCGACCACACTGTGGTCGTCGAGCAACGCGACGATCATCGGCTCCGGGGCTGGCGAGGGCGCAGCGGTGATCTCGATGGTGGCCTGCGGGGCGGCTACAGGGTCGTGTGCGACCGCCGGACGCGCCGCAATCGCCGCAATTGCAGCACCATGCAGGGCTACCGACACCGCGACGGCGGTGTACCGGTTAAAGATCGACACCTCTGCCACGCTCACTGACACATGCAAGCACCATGACTCTAGGACCGCGCACATGATCGGATCGTTGCTCGCGCGCCTGTTCCGCTCCGGACCAGGCGCCGATTTAAGGGCGGCACAGGACGGTGACCGGGGGGCTGTCACACGGTTCTACGACGCCCATGTCGACGGTCTGTACACCTTCGTGTTCTACCGAGTCGGCCGCGACGTCTCGCTTGCTGAGGATGTCGTGCAGGAGACGTTCGCGACCGCGCTATCCCGGCAGACGGACTACGACGCCGCGCGCGGCTCGCTTGGCAGCTGGCTGACCGTGCTGTCGCGCAACGTGATTCGCGATCACCTGCGCGCGCATCGTCGCAGCGACGAGCTGCAAGCCACGTGGGAGCGCATCGACGCGACACTGGCGCAGACGTTCGGTGCGATGGCAGAGACCCCGCTGCCGGGGGAAGTTTTCGAGCGCACGGAGACGCGCGACCTCGTCCACATGGCGATCGCGAATCTCCCCGATCAGTACCGCACGGTCCTCACTCGCAAGTATGTCGACGGCGAGACCCTCGAGACGCTCGCAGTCGAGCTCGGAATCTCGGTCGACGCCACCAAATCAATGCTCGCTCGCGCACGACGCGCGTTCCGCGAGGCGATGGGCACGCTATCCGCCCACTTCTCGGAGGCAGTATGAGCACCGACCCGACCACTCCCAAAGATGACGTCCTCGAGCAGAACGTTTCCAGCTTGCTCGAGACCGGCGGCGAACCGCCGCGCATGGCCAACGCCGCGCGCACGCGGATTCGCGAAGCGATCCTCGCCAAGCATGCGAGTGGAGCCACTCGCTCGCGCGCGCGCACACCACTGATCGCTGCGGGGCTCGGCCTCGCGGCGACGGCAGCGACGGCTCTCGTCGTCACGCGCTTCGTGGGTGACGAGCCCGCGCATGTCGCGGACGCCGGATCGTCGAAGCTCGCCGATGGCAGCACGTACATCACCGAGCCGGGCGCCAAGGTCACCGTGCTCGGTGCGCGGCGTGTTCGCGTCGAAGGCGCCGCGCTGCTCGACGTCGCGCCCGGCAAGGGGACGTTCGTTGTCGAGACGGCGCGCGGCCAGATCGAAGTGCTCGGTACGCGCTTCCTCGTCGACGCCGCGGCCGACCGGACGACCACCGCAGTCGTCCGCGGTCAGGTCAAGCTCGCCACCGATCAAGGCTCGGTCCTGCTTCACGCCGGCGAGCAAGCGGTGGCCGAGCCGGGTCGCCCGCCCACGCGTGGTCCCGCACCGCGGCTCTCGCACCTCGTGAGCTGGGCGCAGGCTGCTCGCCGCCGCGACGAGAACGGCCCGCAGCCGATCCGCCACGGCTCGCTGTTCGCTCGCGACCCGGGCGTTCGCCCCAACGGCGTGTTCGGCGAGGAGTATCCACTGCCGATCAAGTCGCTCGGCATCGACGTCGTCGTCGAGGATCGCGTCGCTCGCGTGGCGATCGATCAGACGTTTCACAACCCGCAGAACCGCGTCCTCGAGGGCGTGTACAAGTTCGCCATTCCGCCGGACGCCGCGCTGCAACGGCTCGCGATGTATGTCGACGGCAACCTGACCGAGTCGGCGGTCGTCGAGCGCATGCAGGCGCGACGGATCTACGAGGAGCTCGTCTATCGCCGTGTCGATCCGGCGCTCCTCGAGTACGCCGGAACCGGGCGCTTGAATCTGCGCGTCTACCCGATTCCCGCGCTGCAGGACAAGCGTCTGATGGTCGCGTACACGCAGAGCGTGCCGCAGCTGTACAGCGACTGGACGCTGTCGATTCCGCTGCCCGAGGTCGACGAGCCCGTCGGTGACATGACCGTCTCGGCGACGATCAAGGGGTGTGCGAACTGCGAGCTGAGCGCACCGGGCGAGCAGATCGCCGTCGAGCGCAAGGGAGACGACGCTTTCATCAAGCTGCACCGGACGGGCGTCAAGATCGGCGACTCGTTTGTCGTCCACGTGCGCGACGCGCGCAAGACCGCGACGGTCGCCGCGAAGACGGAGGGCAAGGATCGCTACCTGATGGTACGCGCGCCGGCCGAGCTCGCAGGACAGGCGCGTGAGTACCGCCCGCGCACGTGGGTGATCCTGGATGACGTCAGCGCATCGCGGAGCGGATTCGAGCTCGAGGCGCAGCAGGACCTGGTCGACGCGTTCCTGCGCGAGCTCGACGAGGACGACCGCGTCTCGGTCGTGGCGTTCGATGTCGTTGCGCGCACCAAGCTCGCTCTGACCAAGGTTCGCGATGTCGATCGCCGCGCCGTGCGCGCATCGCTCAAGGACGAGGGCGGTGTGGGCGCGACGGACTTCACGAAGGCCATCGATGCCGCGACTGCCGCACTCGCCGGCGTGAACCCTGACGATGCGATGATCGTGTACCTCGGTGATGGTGTGATCACGAGCGGCTCGCGCAGCCTCGAAGTCTTGCGCCAACAGCTCGCCGGCAAGGCGCACTTCATCGGCGTCGGCCTCGGTGACGGACCCGACACGCAAACGCTCGACGCGCTCGCCGCGGCGACCGGTGGCTACTCGACGACGATCGATCTCGCGGACGACGTCAGCTGGCGTGCGTTCGACCTCGTTGCCGCACTGCACACCTCGCGCGTGACCGGCGTGACCGCACGTCTGCTCGACGCCAGTGGCACGCTCGTGCCTTCCGCCGCGTATCTGAGCTCCTCGCAGCTCGCCGATGGCGAGGAGATCGAGCTGTTCGCGAAGCTCGCAGGCGAGGGTACGCCGTCGACGCTCGAGGTTACCGGCCAGCGCAACGGTCAGGCGTGGACCCAGAAGGTCGCGCTCGGCACCGTCACGAACGGCGATGCCGGATTCCTGCCGCGTCAGTGGGCGCAGCGCCACATCGCCGCGCGCCTGCTCGCGAAGCACGAGCCGATCATCGTGCCACCGTGTGCGTCGGCGGTGCCCGCGACCTCCGCGCTCCGAGGCCGCGCACTGATGACGGGCACGCCCGTCGCGTGCAAGACGGAAGGCGAGCTGCGCCAGGCCCGCGATGAAGAGATTCGTCAGGAGATCGTGACGCTCGGCAAGCAGTACTTCCTGCTGTCGCGCCACACGTCGTTGCTCGTGCTCGAGAACGACGCGATGTACGCGAAGTACGGCGTTCGCAAGGGCGGTGGCGACACGTGGGCACCGTACGCGATGCCCGCGAAGATCCAGGTTGTCACGGCGCCGTCGTCGGGACCGATTCCGGACTCGGTCGCGCAGGACGCGGAGCTCGTTCGCACGCCCCTCCAAGTCTTCTACGATCAGACCGACGCCTACAACGGCAACGGCTTCGATGATGGCATGGTCGCGACGACAGGCTTTGGCACGATCGGTCACGGCTCGGGCACCGGGCAAGGCTTTGGACGCGGCGGCGGTGGTCTCGCAGCACGCGCGGTCGACAAGGAACCCTCGGTCGGCGATGCGACGCGTGCGTCGCTCGGTCTGGCGCAGCCGTCAGCTGACGAGCGGGCGGCCGCCACCGAGAGCAGCGAGACGGCCGGGGAGCTTCAGCGCGAGCGCAGGTTCGAGGAGAAGTCCGCCGGCGTCGAGCGCGAGTTACCGAAGGCGAGCAAGAGCGCCGGTCCGATGGCGAAGCGTCAATCGGTCTCGACCGCGGATCTCCAGAGTGGCTTTGGCGGCGGCAAGCGCATGACGCGGCGAAACCATAGCTATCGCTACGCGGCCAGCTACGGCGTTGGTGCGCTGCAGCCGATGCACTTCTACTACCCGCAGGATCCGGCATTCGATGACCTCAGCGGGCTGATTCCGGCGCTCGTGCCGGACGCCGCCGATGACTGGCGTGCGCAGCTGCTCGAGTCCGCCGGCGGCGCGCAGTCATTCCCGATCGACGACGCAGCCAAGCAGCTGCTCGCAGCGGCGCGCGCGAAGCTGCCGTCGGGTATCTATCGCTGGGGTGATCTCGAGATAGCGGTCGACGCCGCGCGCCGCATCGGCTGGCGTCAGACGACCGACCTCGGGCTCGCCGAGACCGCGTCGTACGACGGCACCGCCTACACCCGCCGCTATGCCGAGCTCGGCATCAGCGCGACGCGCACGGTCACCGACGACGACGTCGCGCTCCAGCTCGCGTACTTGCCGATCTGGATCGCCGACCCGGCGCACTACGCGCGCTACTTCGTCGTGACATCGCGCGGTCCCCGCGAGATCGGCCTGTCGACCAAGCAGCAGGGCAAGGATCAGCTCGAGTACGTGATGAAGTTCGACGACAGCTCACACCTCGTGTCGATCGTCGACGCCGACGGCGCCGAGCTGCTCGGTGTGACGTGGGGCCCCTCGGGGCCGACCGCCGCACGCGTGCTCGGCGGCACGATCTCGGCGGGCTTCACCCGTGATGCGATCGCCGACGCGACGCAGTGGGCGCACGGCACCTCGCAACCGGGCGTCAGCGTCGAGCTGCCGTCGCGCGTGCCCGATTACTGGCGCAGGGCGATCAAGAACGAGACGGCGGGCTCGCCGGCGTGGCGCCATGCACAGCGCCAGCTGCTCGTCAGTGCGGCGGCGCTCCAGGACCGCCAGCAGCTCGCCGCGACCTACGGCGACCTCCGTGCCAACGGTGGCGTCGAGCT
>JAYVWH010000597.1:0-6205 GCA_043786265.1 Kofleriaceae bacterium
GTCGAGGCCGAGCCGATGAAGCATCCACACAAGCGCCGTACCTCCAACGACGAGGACAGCAATGTTGAACACGTGGCTCGCGAAGTGCTTTTCGCGCTCGGGCGCTGCGGTCACGACGTTCGCCTCCTCACCGCGTCGCCGTGCTGGCGCCAGCCGGCGACAGGGCAGGGGCGGGGCCGGCGGGCTTGTCGGCGGGTATCTCGTCGTGCACCTCGGTGAGGGTCCACACACCTGCCACCCGCATCGCGAGCGTGCCGTCGCGCGCCGCAACGATGATGCGCTTGCCATCATCGGCGACGAGACCAACGACGACCGCGTTGCCGTCGAGAGGCATGTTCTCGCGTTCGAGCTTTGCCCCGGGCTTTCCGGAGAGCGTGAACAGCTCGCGCTGTTTGCCGTGAGTCGCGATCACGTACAGCGTCTCGCCGGTACTGGTCGCGTCGTCGATCCGGACGCCGGCGGGCCACGCGACGATCTTCAGCGTCTTGAGATCGAGTGCGCCCTTATCGATCAGTGCCCAGCGATCGGAGACGAGCGTGCGAACCGTCTTGGGCGCCTTCTTCATCGGCTTCCATCCGCCCACCTTGCCGGTGAGCTCGACCAGCCCTTTGTCGGTGAGCGCGACGGCATGCGACTTCGAGGCGGCGAGTGCGGTTATGCGCGCCGGTGCATCGGGAACCTTTGTCGGTTGTGCCGCTGTGGTGTCGAGAGCGAACACCTGCTTGCCCACCGCGGCGAGCACGCGCGACCCACTGCCGAGGAGAGCCTTGGCCTTCGGTAGCAAGATGATCGCGGTCCACGCGCCGCCCTTGAGCTTGAACGGCGGTCCGTTGCGGGCGCCTGCGATCACCGTCGTGCCGACCGCGGTCGCGCTGATCAGCTCGACAGCGGTGCCGCCGTTACGCTTGCGCGCCCACGCGCCCTTGCCGTCGGGCTCGTAGACTTGTCCGTCGGGGCCGATCGGGACCGCTTTGCGAACATCATCGGCCGAAGCGATCGCAGACAGCTTCGCTGGTGCGGCATCCACGCGCGTAGCCACGGCACCGAGCGACACCGCCCCGGCCACAACAAGAAGCCTGTGCACGACCTCGAGTGTAGCGCGCGCGCGATCAATCTCCGCACCGCCTGCGGCGCTGCTGCGCACCCCGGCATGCCGGGGCTTGCGATCCGCGCGCGTGCCGGCGGCCAATGCGACCAGATCAGTGCGCGTGCGGCAGGTTGATCGCGTTCTTCGTCTCGACGGCCATGTACTCGTTCTTCGCGAACGCACCCGTCTTGCTCTCGAGATAGGTGGTGAGCACCGGCACGCTCTCGGCCTCCCACACGCACGACGCGAGGTTGCCCTCGGCATTGGGCAGGCTCTGCACGAGTGCGATGCCCTTGGGTAGGTTCGGCAGCTCGCGCTGCGCTGCGCCCCAGAACTCCTGCGGGTTCGAAATCCGATGTGTGACGACGATCAGCATGTCTATCCTCCCCTCAATACCGCGCGAAGCGCGCGGACTGGCCATGCTACTCGCACTCGCAGGCAAACGGGCGCGGGGTGACACAATCGTCCGCTCCCACCGTCGCGTCAGCCGGCGAGCGTTGCGCGTTCGCGCTCGAAGTGCTCGAGTAGCGCGTCGATCACCACGCGCACGCGCGCTTCACTGCGACGCTCGGGCAGAAAGACGGCATAGGCCACGGCGCCGAGCTCTTCAGCTACTACGAGAGCCAGCCCGCCGAGCTCGCCGTCTTTCTCGGCGCGATGAGCGGCCTGTCCGCGGCAGCTGCAGCTGAAGGTCCGCGCGCGTACGACGCGTCCGCGCACCGCACGGTCGTTGATGTCGGCGGCTCGGCCGGCACGGTGGCAATCGGCTTTCTCCGCGCGACCCGCAGCTGCGCGGCACCGTCCTCGATCTTCCCGAGGTCACGCCGTTGACCACGCAATCGATCGCGGCCGCAGGGCTGTCCGAGCGCTGCGCCGCCACCGGCGGCAACTTCTTCACCGACGTCCCGGTCGCCGACCTCTACTTGCTCAAGCACATTCTTCACGAGTGGAACGACGACCAGTGCAAGGCCATCCTGTCGAACATCGCGCGCCGCATCGAGACCGGTGGCCGGGTGCTGGTGATCGAGATGGTCATCCCCGATGACAATGCGCCAGCCGCCGCTCAACTGATGGACGTCAACATGCTCGTGCTCGTCCCGGGCCGCGAACGCACGACGGCGCAGTACTCCGCGCTGTTTGCCGCCGCGGGCTTGCGTCTGCTCGACGTCCGGCCGACCCACTCGCCGATGAGTGTGCTCGTCGTCGAGCGCGCATGATCGCGTAGACTTCGCGGTGTGACCAGGACCGCACTCATCACCGGTGCCAATCGCGGCATCGGGCAGCAGGTCGCGCGCACGCTCGCGACGGACGGCTGGGACGTCCTCGTCGGAGCGCGCGATCGCCAGAAGGCAGATGCTGCCGCCGCTCGCATGCGCAAGGACACGGGCGGGCGACTCAAAGGCGTCGAGCTCGATGTCAACGACGAGACGTCGATCGCGAGTGCGGCGCAGAAGCTACGTGATGGGGCCATCAAGATCGATGCACTCGTCAATAACGCCGGCGTCTACGGCGTGGCGCGTGGCGCGGGTGGCGTAGCTCTCACGATCGAGACGAACTTCTTCGGGCCGCTGCGCGTCACGCTTGCGCTGCTGCCGCTGCTGCGCGACGGCGCCACGGTCACGAACGTCACGAGTGGGCTCGGCGAGCTGTCGAACCTCGACGATGCGCACCGTGCACTGCTCGTCGATCCAGCGCTGACGCGTGACGTACTCGTCGAGAACATTCAGGCGTTCGTCCAAGGCGGGGGCGCGGGCTGGGGAGCCGACGCCTATGGCGTTTCGAAAGCCGCGCTCAACGCACTGACGCGCGTGCTGGCGCGCGAGCTCGCGCCACGCAACATCAAGGTCAACTCGACGTGTCCCGGCTGGGTCCGCACCGACATGGGTGGCCGCAATGCGCCGCGCTCGGTGGAGCAGGGTGCCGACAGCGTGCTGTTCGGCGTCACCGCGACGCAGACGGGCAGCGTGTTTCGCGATGGTCGGAAGATCGCGCCGTGACGGTGACGCTGTACGCGCCCGTCGACGTCCGCCGCAGAGGCTACTTGCGCTCGATCTTGACCACGGTGGCCGCCGCACACAGCTTGAGTGTGCGTTGCGGTTGCGAGGCATCCACCGTGTGCGGCACGTCGACGAACGGATCGTCGCGCGTGATCACGAAGTCTGAACACGCGCGGGCACCGGTCCTCGGCTTTGCGATGTCGCGGTCGGCGTCGAGCGTGCCGACGACGTGGTCGCCCTTCTCCGACGTCATCTTCGTCCCTGCCGGCAGGTAGTAACGCTCGGCCCCGCTCGCGATTAAGGTGCGCGCCGGTGACGCCGCCTCGCCGGCAACGGCCTGATTGATCGCGATGCCGGCGTGAACTCGACCCTTGGGCGCCGAGATCACAGCATTCATACAGCGCGCCGCGATCGAGACCAGCATGCGCTCGCCTCGCTTGGCAGCAGCGGCAGCGACCCACGGACCGAGCGGGAAGGTGGCGCCACCGAGCTTCACCTCGGTGGCTTCGTCGAGAAGGAACTTCTTCTTGTCGGGCTTCACCACCGCGGCGATCTTGTGCGGCGCATACGCGACTCCGAGCGAAGCCTCCGGGATTTCGACCGTGACAACGCCGCGGTTGAACCCGATCTTGCCGCCGAGCACGGGCACCCCGACCTGGAGCGCGATGCTCGAGCCATCCTTGTGTGAGGCCTTGAACGGCTTGATCAAGACGGGCGCGAGATCCGTGCGCTTGACGTATACGCGCAGGGTGTCGAGCCCGTCGGGTTTGACCACACGCCACCAGGCGCACTCGGTGTCTGCCGTCGGTTCGACCTCGACGACATCGTCCTTCGCACTGACGACGTGCATCGGCACGACATAGCCGACGTCCTTGTCGCGGCCCAGATCGAGCGTTCCGGCCCGAAGGCTCGGGCCGCTCGCATTCGCATCCGGGTACAGCGGTGCGTCCGCCCACACCAGGACATTGCCGGTCAGCGGTGTCTCCGCCGCGGCAGGTACCGCGAGTGCCGCGACGAACGTGATCACCAGCTTCATCGGCGCGAGCGTGGCACGAATTGGGTCACATGCTGGCGGCCTTGCAGGCCTCGATCGACTCGGCGAGCGTCTTCGCCTTATCCTTCGCGGCCTTCTTCACGTAACCGCGGCACAGCACATTCGCCTTGTCGACGCGCACTGCAAAGGCGGTCTCCGTGTCCGTGCCGTCGTTCGTCTCGCCTTCGATGACCCAGCCACCGGCGAACGGCGTCGACGACGCGATCTTGGGCCACTTCGAGCCAGCGTCGAGGAAGTTCGGCTCGCCGAGCTTGGTCGCGAATGTGGCGACGTCCTTGGGCCACTCGTCCTGCCACCCGTCGACGTACATGCGGACCACGTTGTCGTTCGTGCCGTCCTTCTGCGGCTCGTACTTCTCGTAGGTCCAGCTGTCGAGCGCCTCGTTGTACTCGCCGTCGTAGCCAGTACCACCGAGCTTGAGCTTGTTCAGCTTGACCTTCTCGCCGCCGATCGCCTTCCCGCCGGTGTCGAGGCCGACCTTCGCGGTCGTGTTCGATCCGGTCTCTGTGATCGGGGTGGGCGCGGTCTTCGCCGCACCACCTCCCGCATCGCCTTCCTTCTTCTTCGAACAGCCCGCCGAGACAACGAACGCGCCAACCGCCAACCAGGTGAGATGTAGTTTCATCGTGCCCCGGTCGTATCACGTGACGGACACGCGCCGGCGCACCAGCGTGCAGATCAGCGTGTAATGGTCACCCGCAAGAACGTCGCGGGGATAGACGTCGCGGTCGGTGTCGGGCTCTGATTCTGGGCGGTGAACAGCGCCTCGAGCTCGCGCTGCAGCTCCTGTTCGCGGCCAGCCTTTGTCGCAGCGGCGAACGCGTTCATCGTCGGCCCGTAGTACATCTTGAACGTATCGACGAGCTCGTTCGGCGTGCCCGCCGACTTGAACGTGTACGTGTCGCGTTCGCACTTGATCTGGTCGGCCTCGATGCCTGCGCTGCCAAAGCGTTCGACCACGTTGCTCTCGACGCCCCACGTCATCGGGCTCACGAAACCGTCGGGCGGAGGCGGCGAGTACGCCGAGCTGATCTTCAGGATCTGCGCGACCAGCGTCGGATCGCCAGGGATCCAGTTGCCCATCACGATCCGTCCGCCGGGCCGGGTGACGCGCACCATCTCCCTGGCCACTTCGAGCGGACGCGGCGCGAACATCGCGCCGAAGATGCTGACGACCAGATCGAACTTGGCGTCCTCGATTTCGAGCCTGCTCGCGTCGCCTTCGCGAAACCGAATGTTCGACAGCCCCTCGGCCTTTGCGCGCGCGTTCCCAGCCTCGACCAGGTTGCTCGCGATGTCGACGCCCGTGACGTCTGCACCGAGCCGCGCAGCAGGAATCGCCGTCGTGCCGTCGCCGCAGCCGAGGTCGAGCACGGTCAGGCCGCGCGTGATGCCAATCTTGCCGACGAGCGCCTCGCCACTCTCGCGCATCGTCTGCGCGATCCGCGTGAAGTCACCCTGCTCCCATAGCGCTCTGTTCGGATTCATCGTCTGTACCTTCGCACCTGTCTACCACGACGACAGCTACATTCGTTTGCCACCGCCCGCGCCGATCGCCAGCATGACCGTGGGCGACCCGTGCGAATCACCGACTTCATATAGCGGGATCGCGAGGTCCAGCTGCACGAACATGCGCATTGACCCCATGCGATTGAAGGCGTACCCCGCCGTCCCGTGGAACCGCGGCCCGGAGCCGCTCATGCCCTCGTGCTCCTCGTTGGCCATCCCCACCCCCCCGCCGAAGTATGACGACGACGAGGCATCGGGAAACCGAAAGCCCAAAAGTTTTGCCGAAAGCTCCACGAGCTCGACGCCGCCCGTCGCAGACAGGTCGATCGCCGCGGCCCGAGTGACGGGGATGCGCAGACCCGCACCAAAGCCGCTGCCCAGCGTGCCCGCGTGCAACTGGCCGTAGATGAGGACGTCCTTGGTTCCCGGCGGCACCGCATCGACCACGGGCTCGGCTTCCGTCGCCTCCGAGTGCGTCGCGTCGCTCTGCTCGACCATCGCGACGCTGGGTTGCGCCGTATTGCTTGCGGCAGCGGTCAATTCAGCCTGGGCGCGTCG
>JAYVWH010000598.1:0-5321 GCA_043786265.1 Kofleriaceae bacterium
TATCAGCATGCGCCGGCCTGGCTCGAGCAGCGCGCGCTGATCGCGAACCATCAGCTCGCGTACCAGCCGGCCGTGCGCTGTCGCCGCCGGGGGTAGGAACGCGTTCGGCGATGGAACGATCGCGACCACGTTGCCCGCGACCTTGCGCAGACGCATGAGCGCGCGCTTGAGCCGCGTCTCGTCCTCGCTGAAGCCGGCGAGGTCGCTGATGAGAACAGCTACATCGGGACGACCATTGGCGACCGCGCGCTCGACCGCTGCCGTGAACCCCGCGGTACGTCGCCCGTGCTCCCACGTCGCGCGGTAGGGAAGCTCGATGCCGCGCAGGCGTGCGAGCTGCCGTAGCGGCCGCAGCGCTGCATCGTCATCGACGACCACGGGCGGCTTCACCTTCTTCTTGTCGTCGCGGCTGATCATCGTGTCGATCAGCCGCTTGCACAGGCGGGCCGTGGCGGCGACGTCGTAGAGCTGCCCGTCGGGGCCGGCCTGGATCTGCTGCCAGCGCGGATCATCGAGCGGCGGCGCGATCTTGATGCGGACATCGATCGCCTCCTGATGCGCGAGGTAGCGCGCGACCAGGGCCACCAGCTCGCCGGCGGTCACATCGGTGAGGTCCGCATCGACGACGCTGCGCACGTCGAGCATGCGATCGATCATCTGGAGATAGTGGTGATGTCCCGTGTCGGGCGCGAGCTCGACCAATGTCCGCGTATCGAATGCAACAAAGCCGATGCGATCGCTGTTGCCGATCGCCGCCTTCGCGAGCGCAGCAGCGGAGTCGCAGGCCCAGTCGAGCGGTGCGCGACCGAGCGGTCCCATGCGCATGCCCGCACCGACATCCACCATGACGAAGTGGGTAGTCACGATCTCGTTCTCGAGGTCGCGCACCATCAGGCGGCCGCGCTTTGCGGTCGCCTTCCACGCGATGAACTTGAACGGGTCGCCGTGCGAATGCTCGCGTAGCTCGCGGAGCTCCCCCGAGAGACCGCGGCGGCGGACGTGGTGCAAGCCGACCTGCTCGTGCAGTGCACCACCGACGGCGCGCACCGGTTGGCCGCGCAGCGCGAGCGTCCGCGGGAAGACTTTGATCGCGATCGGGTTCGGGAAGAACGCTTCGATGTCGAACAGGCCGAGCGCATCGCCAAACGTCAGCGCTGCACCGTGCAGCACGTGATAGCCCGCGGTGAGCGGCTTGACGCTCGTGGTGACCTCGACCTGCTGACCGCGATGCACTGTCGCGCTCGGTCGCTCGTCGAGGCTCAGCCCCGACCCCGCGAGCACGTTGCTCGACAGGATGCGCAGGCGACGGCTGCCGTGGTTTCGGAACGCGAGGTGAAGCAGGAACGGCCGATCGACAGCGAGTGCACCGCCGGGCTGATCACCGGGGGGGACCCACCACGACAGCTCGATCTTCTTGCGGCGCAGCAAGATCGCTGTTGGATAGAACATCAAATAAAGCGCCAGCAACACGCTGAGGATGCCGCCCGCGAGGCCGACCAGCGGAGGAGCGCCATGCAGCGCGCCGACGAGCAAGAACAGCAGCGCCGTGCCGAGCACGAGCTTGCCGCGGGTGGCAAGGCGCGGGATCACCTGGAGAAGACCCCGCTCTCGCTATCGCGGTTGCGCACCATCGTCACTGCCGCTTCGGCATCTTGAAGCCGACCTTGTCGAGCGCTTCGGAGATGATGCTCGAACCCTGCGCGCCTTCGAGCTCGGCGTCCGGGGTCAGCATGACGCGGTGGCCGAGCACCATCGGCGCGAGGTGGCGGATGTCATCGGGCAGCACGTAGTCGCGGCCGCGCAGGAGCGCGAGGCCCTTCGATGCGTGCGTGAGCGCGAGGCCCGCACGCGGCGATGCGCCGAGGTAGACGCGCGGGTGATTACGCGTGAACGTGACGAGCGAGAGCACGTAGTCGATCAGCTCCTCGGCGACGAACACTTCCTGAGCGAGGGCCTGCATCTCGAGGACTTCCTTGGGCCCGACTACCGCGCGGACCTCGGGCGGCTTGCGGTCATACGCACCGAGCATGCGCTTCTCGTCGGCCAGCGCCGGGTATCCCATCTTGAGCTTGATCAAGAACCGGTCGACCTGCGCCTCGGGAAGCGGATACGTCCCCTCCTGCTCGATCGGGTTCTGCGTCGCGAGCACGATAAAGGGCTCGCCCAGCGGGCGCGTCTCACCCTCGATCGTGACCTGCTGCTCCTGCATCGCCTCGAGCAGCGCGGACTGCGTCTTGGCCGGCGCTCGGTTGATCTCGTCGCCGAGCAGCACGTTCGTGAACACGGGGCCCTCGCGCAGCACGAACGTGTTCGTGCGCATGTCGAGGATGTACGTGCCCGTGATGTCCGATGGCAGGAGGTCCGGCGTGAACTGGATCCGGCGGAAGTTGCAGCCGAGCGTGGCGGAGAACGCCTTGACAAGCGTTGTCTTGGCGACGCCCGGATAACCCTCGATCAGGACATGCCCGCGGGCGAGCAGCGCCGTCAGCAACGCCTCGGTGATCGCCGGTGCGCCGATGAACGCGCGCCCCACCTCCTCGGTGATGGCCCGCGAGAGCTGATTGACCCGGCTGAGCTTGTCGTGAGTGAGTGCAGCTTGCATCGGTGTTCTTGCTTAGGCGTCCTGAGCGGTCGCCTGGGCGAACGCGGGTGCTTCGGTCAGTGGCGCGCCGAGAGTACGACACAGCTCGGCGACGTCCCGATACAGGGAGTCAAATTCGCGGCGGGCGAGGTGGCCCGTACTCCATGGCGCAGCCGCCTGGCCGCGACTGGGCAGCGCGCGCAGCCGCTTGTAGACGCGGGTGAGCGCGGCCGCGGCGCCCGGACCTCGGCTCGCCGTGAGCTGCGCGACGAGCTGGCCCTCGGACTGCGTGTACAGAGGATCGGGCTTCTCGAGCGCGACAGCGAGTAGCGCCTGCACCTGGTCGCGCAGCACGCACGCGAGGACCAGGAACGCCCCCGCATGCTTGTCCGCGGTACCGACCAGCGCGTACGGCTCGTCACGGCGCTGGGGGCGACCGAAGCGCAGCCACGCTCCGTCGATCTTGGGCCCGCGCCGCACCGGTAGCGCGACGATCGCGAGGATCAGCAGCAACGTCGCCAGCATCGCCGCGAGGATCTTCATCGCCGTCGGCGTTAGCAGCCACTCGCGCCGCTGCGAGAGCCAACCGTTGAGATCGGAGACCGAACGTCCGACCTGACCGCCACGCGGATCGTCGACGAACGGCGGCGGTTGTCCGAACATCGGCACGTCCCCGCGCAGCAGCACGACGTTATGCGCACGGCCATTGCGGTTGAGCCAGCGCAGGATGTTCGTCGCGAGCTGCACGTTGCCGGGGAACTGCAGCATGCGGTTGATAAAGATGCTCGGATCGCTCACCACGACAAACCGGCCCGTGCCGCGCTCGCCCGCGACGACGACCGCTGCGTCCTCGAAACCGATCACGGTCGTGGCGCCCTCGACCTGCTTGAGCGCCGCGGGATGATTCGTGACGACTTCTTCGATATCGCGCGCGATCGGGTGATCCGACTTGGGCAACGCAATCGGCGCCCATGCGCGACCATCCTGGTAGCGAGTGGCCTGCGGCGTCACCACTTCTGCGCGCAAGAGGCCGAGCGCGGCAAGCGCATCCTTGCTCTCGCCGAAATCATCGGCGACGACGACATGGCCGCCCGCCTGGATGAACGAGCTCAGCTTGCTCGGGTCGACCTTCGCGAGCGGATAGAAGATGAACAGGATGTCGTTCGCCGACAGCTCGCTCCACTCGAGCGAGGGGCGAACGTCGACGTTGAAGCTGTTGCCCTCGACGAGCCCCTTGAACGTGGCCAGGCCGTTCCACGCGTCGCTGTAGGGATCGTAGTCGGTTGCAGCGTCCTCTGCCGCAGCTCTGCGCGACGCGAGCGCGATGCAGACGAGGAGGGCGATGCGCTTCACTGCATCTCCTTCTGCAGCTTCTTGCAGGCGATGCGGATCTTGTCGAGCGCGTGGGCCAGGTTCGCCGGCTTGGTCAGCGCCATCAGCGCGAAGTAGCCGTCCTCGATGTAGTGCACGACGATGTCGAGCTTGCCGTGTTGTGCGATGAAGTACTCCGGGCCGCCGTAGTGCCACGTGTCAAAGCACGACGTGATGTGTGCCATCACGATGCCGTAGTGGGCGGTCAAGACGGCCCAGTCGTGCGGATCGATCGTCGAGAAGCTGTCGACCATCTCGCCGTCGCGGTCGGCCAACGAGCCGCCGATCGCGTTGGGGCTCGCCTGTACGACCTCTCGGAGGATCGCGGCGAACGGCGTGAACACTAGAGGTCCTCCAGCAGCGGCAGCTTGTCGTCGTAGATCTTTGGCGTGATGCCGAGCTTCTGCGCGACCTGCGCGACCCACAGTGGGAAGTAGGACCGCTTCACCTCGGGCAGCGCCTGCCTGGTGATCTCGTCGGGTGTCGGATGCGCCGCGGGGATCAGCTCGGTCAACAGGATCACGTCCCAACCCCACGCCGAGCGGACGGCGGTCGGCCATGTGCGGCCGACGTCTGGGATCGCGAACAGCGGCTTGGCGTACTCGTCTACGAGCCCACCGTTGTTCAAGTATGGCGGCACCGTCGCGTAATCGTACTTGGCGCGCGTCCCGACCACGCCCCGGGCGAGCTCGTCCAGGTGCGTCCCCATCATGCCGCGCTCTGGTGCGGCCGCAGCGGCAAACTCGTCGGCGATCGCCTTCGCTGCCGCATCCTCGGCGGGCGTCGCCGTCTTCGCGACCGGAATGCGAACGTAGGCCGACGCGCGCACCTCGCCATGGGTGACGCGCATGCGGTTCTTGTCGAGCAGGCGGTTCCAGAAGTCTCCGAAATCGGTGGGCTTGGTGAGCTTGTCCTCGTACTCGCGTGCGATCAGCTGGTTGACGAGTGCGGTGCGCGTGGCGAGCACGACCTCGGGGTCGTCGGCGTACTTCGTCGCCTGCTGTGACAGCAGCTCGAAGTCGATGCACTGCCGCAGCGCTTCTTCCTTCGTTGCACCGCGCGTGCCTTGCGCTTGCATGCACGCGCCGTAAACCGGCTTGCCGTTGACGCGTGCAACGATGACATCGTCGGCGCTGGCCGGCATCGCGACGAGCGGCGCCGGTGGTCCCGACTGTGTGGCCTGCGGCGGCGCAGACGGTCCCCCGCACGCGGCGATGCCGCAAACGATCACGAGGAGGAGTCGCGTCGGCCGCATGAATCAGTCGCGCTGCACGAGCGCGAGGCGAGCCATTTCCTTGCCGACCGAGATCACGGCGACGCCGATCACCATCACGAGCAACGCGGCGACGTAGTCGCGACGTGCCAGGTA
>JAYVWH010000599.1:0-3537 GCA_043786265.1 Kofleriaceae bacterium
CAATCGACGCTGCCATCCTTGGCGGCGGGCGTGTAGTTGAGCTCGCAGAAGCCAGAGTGACCGGTGCCGGCGTTGTTCCATGCATCCGAGCTCTCCGCGGCGGCGCGGTCGAGTCGCTCGAAGACTTCAATGCGCCACCCGGGCTCGAGTTTGCGTAGCAGCGTCCCCAGCGTCGCGCTCATGACGCCCGCGCCGATCAGCGCGACGTCACAGGTCTCCTCTGTCATTCGACAAGCTTACCCGGCCTGTGGTCCTGACAGCGGCCGCTCGATCACTTGCGCCGGTGGACGGCTGCGCGCATCGTGGTCGGCGATGCTTCGGGTGCTCGTCGTAGGTGCAGGCGCGGTGGGTCAGGTGTTCGCAAGGCATCTCGTTGCCGGCGGCGCGGACGTCACTTTCCTGATCAAGCCGAAATACGCTGACGAGTGCCGGCGCGGCTTCGTGCTGTATCCGCTCGGCCGCCGCGCTCGCGCGCCGGTCTCGATCGCGTGTCCAGCGATCGCGTCCGCGGCCGAAGCAACCAACGTCCACTGGGATCAGATCTACCTGACGGTGTCATCGACAGCGCTTCGCGGTGACTGGCTCGGCGAGCTTGCGGGTGCGACCGGCGACGCGACGATCGTGATGCTGCAACCCAGCCTCGACGACCACGCGTACATTGCCGAGCACGTCGCGCCTGCGCGGATCGTCGATGGCACGATCAACTTCCTGAGCTATCACGCACCGCTGCCGGGCGAGACCCGGTTCGCCGAGCCCGGCATGGCGTACTGGCTGTTCCCTGGCAGGGCACCGTTCTCGGGGGAGGACGCGCGCGTCGGCGCCGTCGTTGCCGCTCTTCGCGCCGGGCGGTTGCCCGCCAAGCGCGTGCCAGACGTCCACACCTCCAATGCGTTTCCGTCGGCCTTGCTTTCGATGTTCGTGGCGGCGCTCGAGGCAAGTGACTGGTCGTTTCGCGGAATGCGTACGGGCGGCAACGCGCGACTGGGTGCGCGCGCCGCAGCGCAGGCGATCCGGGTCGTCGGCCGTGCCCTCGATCAGCGCGTGCCGTTCGCTATGCGGATCGCCGCTCGACCGTTCGCGCTTCGCATGGTACTTCGCATCGCCCCGCGCATCGCGCCGCTCGATCTCGAGGCGTACATGAAGGTGCATTTTACGAAGGTCAGCGATCAGATGCGCGAGGGCCTTCGCACGTACGTCGCGCGCGGCCGCACGACCGGGCTCGACGTCACGGCGATCGAGCAGCTGGCGCAGCGGCTGATCGGATAGAGTGACGCGATGAGGATGCTGGTGTGGATCACGGTCGTCGCGCTTGCGAGCGTGGGGTGTGACAAGAAGGGAAAGAGTCCATTCGGCGGAGCGGATCCTGCGCCGTCGGCGGCGAAGGGCAGTGCCGCGCCGACAGACTCTGCGGCGAGTGCGGGCTCGGCGGCCACGGGCTCGGCGGCAGCGGGCTCCGCGGCGATCGTCGTTGCGGCCGGTTCTGCTGCGGCGGGCTCGGGCTCGGGCTCGGGCTCCGCAGCGCCCGCAGCGCCGGCCGCGGTCGAGGTCGGCGAGCACGTGATGGCGCAGTGGACCAACGGCCGCTGGTATCCGGGCAAGATCTTCGCGATCACTGACGCGGGCACGTACGACGTCAACTACGACGACGGCGACAAGTCCAAGGGACTACCGCGCAAGAAGATCCGCAAGAAGGGCGAGGTCGCCGCGGCCAGCGCTAGCGGCGGCGGTGGCGGTGGCCACTCGACCGCGAGCAGCGATGCACCGTGTCCCGGACCTGGGCTCACCCGACGCTGCGGTGGCCGGTGCGTGAACATCCAGGAGGACAACAACAACTGCGGCAGCTGCGGCAATCGCTGCTCCGACGGCAAACACTGCGACGGTCACTTGTTCTGTCGCGACGCCGACGGCAATCTCTGATCACTTCACGATGACGTTGCCGTCGTGGTCCTTGTCGCCTTCGTGCGCTTCGGGCTGGGGGGCCTGGCGGATCGCGACCGCGCCCATCCTGACGTAAACGGGACCGGGATCGAGCTCGGGCGGCGTGTTGACCTCGTCCTCGTGGGCCGTGTCCTGCGAGTGCGGGGGCACGATCCGTTCCTCGGTCGGTGAGTCGTCGATCGCGGCACTCGTCGCAGGCGTCTGCTTCGACAGCTTGATAGCAGAGAACACACCGCCACCGAGGAGGGCGACTGCACCTGCTGCGATCAGACGGCGCTTACGCTTCTGTCCGATCCCGATCGAGCAGTCCTTGAGCAAGATCGTTCCGTCATGGCGCTGGAAGTAACGCACGCACAGGCTGCCTTCCTTCTCGATGATCAGTGCCTCGACCTCTTCGCGGGTGAGCGTCGAGATGTTGTAGACGTTCTTGTTGCAAGACCCGCATGCCCGCACGCGCTCGTCGCCCGACATCGCGGCCCAGTCGGCCGAGCACGGCGTCGCGATCTTGAGGTTCGGCAGGATCGGCAACTTTGACTTCGCGACCGCCTCGTCGAGGAGCGAGCGCGCGGACTCGAGCTCCTGAGTCTTGGTCTCGAGCTCGGCAGCGAGGGCGTCGGTGCGAGCGGTGAGAGCGTCGACGTCGCTGCGGTAGGTCATGGGAGGTGTAAACGCGCCGGGTCGCCGGTTGGTTTAACCGTCCAAGTCATCGGGATCGTGTAGGTTCGCGGCATGACCCAAGCACTGGCGCACCCGCCCGTCGACGAGAACAAGCGAACCGCCGTGGCCTATGGCGTCAACGGTGACCCGTGGCCGGTGATCGCGGCGTGGGCCAAGAAGACCGGATACAACCCGCGCGAGCCGCAGACCGGCAACACCAAGCTGTTTCAGAAGGGCAGCGGGTTCTGGACCGCGGCGATGCGCGCGCAGTTCACGTACGACGGTGCGGGCACGATGCAGCTGCAGGCGTGGCTGCCGATCGGCATCTTCGCGCGGATTGCGGCGCTGTTCATGCTGCCAGCCGAGATGCACATCCGCTCGGGCGGCTTTCGGGCGGTGCTGCCGCGCAAGATCGCGCGCAATGGCATCAACGAGTTGCTCGGGCAGGTCGGCGCGCAGCCGATTCCCTGATCACCCCGCAGCAACGGCGGTGCGGAGGCTCGGCTCGTAGCGTTGCGTCAGTGCGTTCCACTGGAAGGTCGCGCGCGCCGGCAGCTCGAACGCCCGGCTCTTGATCGGTCGGTTGCCGTCGGTGAGCGGGATCTCGCCGACCACGCGCAGCTCGCGTGGCCGCGCGTACTCGGGAAGCGCCTGCGCTGCCTTCGCCAGGGTGTCGAGGTCCAACGTGCCCGGCTCGTGGAGCTGGACGGCCGCGATCGGAATCTGCGCCTTTGCATCGTCGGGATCGGGGCGGCCCGTGACCACGCACAGCGCGATGTCGGTGCAATCGTAGAGGCCGTCCTCGATCCGCGTCGAGGCGACCGGCCCCTGGCGCGTGAGGATCATGTGGTTTGGCTTGTCGACGAGCCAGTAATCACCGACAGCGTCGACCTTCGCGAGGTCGTTCGTGATGAACCAGGTGTCTCCCGATTCGAACGCGTC
>JAYVWH010000600.1:0-2483 GCA_043786265.1 Kofleriaceae bacterium
GCGCGTCCTGCGCTTCGTGCCCGACGTACGCCGCAGCACCTAGGAACTTCGCGGCCTGCTCGCCGGGGACGTTGCGCTCCTGCTCGACGCCGAGCACGAGTGCGACGTCGTAGTGACCGGCCTCGAGCTCCGCGAGTGCAGCGAGCACTGCGATCGACCCGGACGCACATGCCGCTTCATGACGCGACGCCGGGATTCCCCAAAGCGCGGGGCGGGCCGTCGCGGCCATCGCACCGAGATGCCCCTGACCGGTGAACAGCTCACCAAACGCATTGCCGACGTGAATCACGCCGACGTCGGAGGCTTCGATCGCCGCATCGGCAAGGGCACCGTCGATGACCTCGCCGACCAGGTCGACGAGCTCGCGGTTGGTGCGCGCGAGGTTCAGTGCGAAGTCGCTTTGGACGCCGCCGAGGATCCAGGCCGGCATGTTGCGACTAGAACATCTTGCCGAGCTTGTCGCCGAGACCACCGGGAAGCTTGTCAGCGATGCCCGACGACTGCAGCGCCTTCACGGCGTCGTCCGCGTGATCCTTGAGGAACGCCATCACCTTCTCGGCCGTCGCTTTATCGATTCCAACCTTCTCGACCATCTTGTTGACGAAGTCTTCCATGGCTCGACCATAGCGCCTGATCAGGGGATGCGGGCGTCGCCGTACACGAAACGGTGATCGGATCCGTAGGACTCGCCGCGGCCTAGGCGCGCGGTCACGAACCCTTGCTGTGATGCGCCGCTCTTGCTGTCGGCCCACAGCAAATAGTCGATCCGCTCCCGTGGATCGGCCCCGCAGATCACGCCGCGGAAGCGGACGATGTAGCGGCTGGGGAGCGTGTCGACATCGACCGAGCCCAGATCCGCCACCCGCGATCGTCGTCGATCACGCGCGCTCGAGCCTCGCGAGGTAGAACGCATCGGCTTCGGGCGGCCAGCTTCGATGCTCTGCGACGACACGCAGGCCGGACCGCTGCGCGAGCGCGGCGACTTGATCGGGGCCTTCTGCGCGCGTGAACGTGCACACCGAGTAAACAAGCGCACCGCCCGGGGCGAGCCTCGGCAGGACTGTGTCGAGCAGCTGGCGCTGGAGGTCCGCGAGGCGCGGGACGTCCTGCGGCTTGACGCGCCACTTCGCGTCGGGATGCCGGCGCAAGACGCCGAGGCCCGAACATGGCGCATCCATCACGATGAGATCGTAGGCCGTGGCGAGCGGCGCTTTGGGATCGAGCAGGTCGCAGACCTTTCGAGTGATCGACATCAGGCCGAGGCGCTGCGCGGTCTCGCCGCACAGTCCAAGCTTCGTGGCGTTGAGGTCGGCCGCGTCGATCGCGGCGGCATCGCCGGAGAGCTCGGCCATGTGCGTGGCCTTGCCCCCGACGCCCGCGCACGCGTCGAGGATGCGCTGTCCCGCGCGCGGGGCAGCAAGCTCGCCGACGAGTTGTGCGCCGGAATCCTGCACGGTCCACTGGCCCGCAGTGAACGATGCACTGCGGGCCGGATCGCCCAGACCGTCGAGCACGAGCGCAGCGGGCGCGCTCGCGAGCGGCAGCGCCGTGACACCCGCTTCCCGCAGCGTCTCGATCAGTGCCTCGCGGGTGGTCCGCCGGCAGTTCGTTCGTGCGATTAGCGGAGCAGGTTCGGCAAACGACTGCGCGCGCTCGGCAAGCAGCACCTCGTCGACGGCTCCGTCGACCGCAATGGCGGCGGCGAGCTCGTCGACGATCCACTTCGGCAGCGAGGCCTCGATCTCGATGCGCGCCCTGCCCGGCGGTGGCAGCGCTGGCTCGCGGGCCTTGTCGACCTTGCGCAGCACGGCGTTGACGAACCCGCCGAGCTTCTGCCCTCCGGCCTCGCGTGCGGCCGCGACCGCGTCGTTGACGGCGGCGTACGCGGGTACGCGATCGAGAAACAGCAGCTGATATGCCGCGATCCGGAGCGCGAGTACGACGCGCGGTGGCGTCTTCTTGAGATCCGCGTGCGCGGTGATCGCACGATCAAGGCGCGTCTTGTGACGAAGCACGCCATAGACGAGCTCCGATGCGAGCCTCCGATCGCGATCCTCGAGACCTGCGCGCGCGAGCTCGCCATCGAGGGTCGGCGTCGCCCATGCACCATCGCGCTCGACGCGGTCAAGCACGCGGCGGGCGACATCGCGATGTGTGGTCATGATGCGGCCCAGG
Organism: Kofleriaceae bacterium; assembly: GCA_043786265.1. GTDB lineage: Bacteria > Myxococcota_A > Polyangia > Haliangiales > Haliangiaceae > JABFXX01. Next base: position 2,176 of record JAYVWH010000600.1, read on the forward strand.
TCACGGCGGCGGCGAGGTCATCGCGGCTTGCATGCACTCGCCCATGTGCGTCCCGATCTCGGTCGCTTTCTTCATCTCCTCCTCGGACATCTTCTGCGGTTCCTTGGTCTTTGTCGCCATCTCCTGCGACCACGTCGTCATCTGGTCGGACACGCGCTTCGCGCACTCGGCATCACCGGGCGTGCACGCGCACATATCGCGCGCGAATCGCTCCATCGCCATCATCGGAGTCTCGACGGTCGGGGGTGCCGGCGGAGCCTCGACTTGCTTGTTCTCGATCGGTCCCTGCTGGCGAGCGGTCGTACCGC
>JAYVWH010000601.1:0-3437 GCA_043786265.1 Kofleriaceae bacterium
CGAGAAGAACCCGGCCAAGAGCGAGAAGCGCCTCGCCATCTGCAAAGACTTCCTGTCGAAGACCGACCTCGATGCTGCCACGGCGGAGTGCACGAAGGCGATCGCGTTCAACAACGCCAATGACGAGGCGTTCGTCGTCCGCGGCATCGTTTCGTACATCCGTGCGGGAGCGGCGAAGAAGGCGATGGAGGTCGATAACTGCCTGTCCGGAGTCGATGCGGAGGCGATGGACAAGGATCTGCAGCTCCACCTCGCCAAGGCCGAAGAAGATTTCGAGCAGGCCACCAAGATCACTCCGGACTACGGCGATGCGTGGTCACACCGCGGGGTCGTCGCGAACCTCGTCGGAGATTTCGGCGCGGGGCAAAAGTACCTCACCAAGGCGCTCGAGAACCCGAGCCGACTCGCTGACCCGTCGCTAACCCGGGCCCACCTCGGGTGGTCGCTGTTCAACCAGAAGCAGTACGTGGACGCTGCCAAGGAGCTGCTGACCTCGCTGCAGTTCAAACCGAAGATGTGCGTCGCAACTTATCGGCTTGGCAGGGTTTACTTCGCCCGCGAGGAGTGGGAAAAAGCCGCAGAACAGTTTCAGGCGGCGTCTGACGACCCCTCCTGCGGGTCTCAGGAAGCCAGCTACTACCTGATGAAAACGCGAATGCAGCAAGGTTTGGCAGCGGAGGCACAGGGGGCGCGAGACGCGTGCTTGAAGCGTTCGCCCAGGAGCTGCATCGCGGTTCAGTGCCGCGCGGACGGCGGAAGCCAGTGAGGTCCGAGGAGATGACGCGAGCTTCGGGAGCGGTCGTCGATCCACGCACCAGCCTCGCCATGTGGCTGCGTACCGGTCGCACGCAAAGAAACCTCACGCTCGCTGACGTCGCGCGGATCACGAAGATCCAGCCGCGTATCCTCGAGAAGCTCGAGGCCGGCAATCTCGAAGGCCTCCCGGCCGACGTCTTCGTGAAGGGGTTTGTTCGCAGCTTCGCCAAGTGCGTCGGGCTCGACGAGACCGAAGCTCTCGACCGCCTGGGCGCCGCACGGTCTGTCACAGGTAGCGGCCAGGCAACGGCTGTCGCGCGCGCGTTTGTCGATTCGATGTCGGTTCGCCTCGTGCCGCCCGCTGGTTCGCCGTCGGCGTTCGCCGCGGAGCGGGCCCCTGCGATCGAGATCATCGACGTCGCGCCGCTCGCAGCGTCGGTCGAGCCTGCGATCGAGATCGAGCACGATGCCGTCGGGTCGTCGCCCGCGATCGAAGTGGTCGAGGTCGTCGAGCTGGCACCGCTCGCCCCGATCACCGAGGTCTCTGCCGAGGCCGCGACCGAGGCGCCAAAAAAGAAGCGCGCATCGCGCAAGAAGTCACCGAGCGCCGCGCCGAGCGCCGCGCCACGCACGCGGAAGAAGAAGACCGCCATCGTCGAGGCCGTCAGCGCCGAAGCAATCAGCGCCGAGACCGTAGTCGTCGAGACCGCAGTTCGCGTCGAGACCGCAGCGATCGAAGTGGTCGAGCCTGCCGGCGCCGAGGGCGGCGAGCCGTCGCAACAGATCGAGATCTCGCGCGCTGCACGCGAGTCGAGCGGGCTTCTGCTCGTCGATGCCGCGGATCGCTCCAACCAGATCGCGATCGTCAACGCGATTGCCGCCGAGGAGATCGAGGTCTCGGTCGACGACGCGGTCGTCGAGGCGCACAACCTCGCTGAGGGCTCCAACCGGATCTCACAGAGCCAGATCGCCGTCGCCGTTCAAGACGCGAGCGATGCGGACTCGACCGCGACCTCCGGTTCGTGGCAACCGACGATGCCCGCGCTATCGACCGCGCCCTGCGTTCCGTGGCGCCGCCCTCCGATGCCGCAGCAGTCGAGCTACGTCGTTCCGCACCTCGTGATCGACGACGCAGATCCGGACAGCGCGGATCGTCACCGCGAACGTGAGGAGCGTGCATCGCGCGAGCACTCGCGGCTCTCGTTCTTGCCGCCGATCCTGCTCGATCGCGAAGACCGCTCTGCGCGCCAGGGCGGGCTGACCCTCGCGGTGATCATTCTTCTGATCGCGGCGACGCTGACGCTCAGCTACCTGATGCGCCGTCCGAGCGCGCGCGGTGACGGTGTGACGCTGCTCGACGGTCAGTCCGAGCTGCTCGGTTGATTTCGCGCTAGCGTGATCGGGTGAACGAAGGCGAGCTCGGCGTCGTTCTCAAGACGACTCCGCTCCGCGAGTCCGACCTGCTCGTCGTGCTGTACACGAGCACGCTCGGACGGATCTCCGCGGTCGCTCGCGGTGCACGCAAGTCCCAACGTCGTTTCGCCGGTGCACTGCAGTTGCTCGTTCTCGGCAACTACCAGCTCGGTCGACGCCCGCGCGGCGAGCTGTGGGGACTCGACAACGCGGAGGTCGTCCGCGAGTGGAACCACCTCGCGAGTGATGTGTACGCGGTGGCGCACGCGAGCTACATCGCCGAGCTCGTCGCCGCGCTGCTTCCACCGGAGCAGCCCGAGCCGCACGCACTCGATGTGACCGTCGCACTGTGGGAGAGCCTCGCGGAGGGCGGACCGTCCCCGGCCGCACTACGTATGGTCGAGCTCGAGCTGTTCGATCTCGCGGGACATCGCCCGGCCCTCGACGCGTGCGCGGCGTGTGGCGAAGTCGACCTCGCTCAGGGGGCGGTGTTCGATCCGTCTCGCGGTGGAGCCATCTGCCGCCGGTGCGCCGCAGGAAGCCGCGGCCCGGGAATCCGGCCGGTTGACCCCGGCACGCTCGGCTATCTGCGAGCGGTCGCAGCGTCGGGCTCACCGTCGGCGGCGCGAACGCTCGATACCGATCCGGCATTCGCGCCTGGGGACCGGGCCGCCGGCCGTGACGCCTTTGTCGCCATGGCGCAGAGCTTGGTCGGCAAACCCCTCAAGTCTCTCGAGTACATCGCGAAGCTCGCCGCGGCCGGGCGGCGGTCGTAGTAAACTCGGGGTGATGGGACTCCGGCGCTCCGCGCGGTTTGGTTCGCTGTTCGTGGCTGTCGCGCTGGCGTGCACGGCGTCGTCCGCATTCGCGCAGGGCGACATCGACATGGATGGCGATAAGCCAGCGGACGCACCGCCCGCCGATGCGCCGCCTGCCGGTGCGCCGATCGTCAAGGATCCGAAGGCCGTCAAGACATGGGTGTCCGCGGGCGACACCTTGATGAAGAAGGGCGACGCCCTCACCAAGCAGGGTAAGGCCGCCGAGGCGAAGACCCTTTACGAGAACGCAGTCACCGCGTATCAGAAGGCGATCGAAGCGAGCGAGGACGGCACCGCGATCCAATTTCAACTCTCGACGGCGCTCGACAAGGCTGGCGACCCGATCGGCGCGATGAAGGCGATCAAGCCCGTGGCCGCGCAGTCCGCGAAGGCGGATCTGCAAAAGAAGGCGCAGACCAAGCTCGACGAGCTCTCGATGAAGGTGGGCCT
>JAYVWH010000602.1:0-5954 GCA_043786265.1 Kofleriaceae bacterium
AGGCCGCGTCGCGCAAGGTGAGCTTGGCAGCGACCTGCTTCGCGGTCGCGAGAGCGGCCTCCGACGACGTACCGCTGGCCAGCGGGCTCAGCGGCGTACCGATCGACACGGGCTTCATGCCCGCGGCATACCACCTACTGCAAGCCGGCGGGGACGGACCAGTACGGGCTGATGTTGTCCGCCGCCATGTCCTGGCCGGGCAACCACATCGGTGGCGAGCTCGGGTCGAGCTGCCCGGTCAGCTTGTTGCGGGCGATCGCGCCGATCCACAGCTGCTTGCACTGGCGCACTCCGTTGCCGACGCAACCACCGAACGTGTTGCTCTCGGTCAGCAGGTGACCGTAGTCGCGCTGGCTCGAGAAGATGATCCAGTAGTAGTCGGAGCCCACCGTCGGCGCCCAATGCGCCCACGTGATGTCGCGGTCGGTGAACCCACCGTTGACCGCGGGCATGTCGACGACCCAGCTGCCGTTCGCGTCGGCGAGCATGAGGCGCTGGCCGGGAGTGCGGGAATCGGTGAAGTTGCGCCAGTAGTTGCGGGCGGCGTTGAAAACGATCAGCGCACCATCGGGCGAGAAGCTCGGGAAGTAGAAGTTGTTGTAGGTCCCGTTCTGCAGCGTGATCGGGTCGGGCACGAGGAACTGCGGGTCGCCGAACACGTGCTGGCCACCGGTGTACTGGTACGGGAGGACCGCGATGCGGCTATCGCTGATGTCGATCCACTGGTTCGCGTGCGCGGTCGACGCGTATGCGATCTTGGTGCCGTCGGGCGACCAGTCTGGCATCGTGCCCGAGCGCGGCTGGCCGGGACCCTTCTGGGACTGCACTTCGAGATTCGATGCGACCGGATTGCCCGTGTCTGGATCGTAGAGCGAGAGCTTGGCGCCCGACGCCATCGCGACCGCAGCGAGCGATTGCGCGTCGGTGGGAAACGGATTGCCGACCGGCGCGAACGTCGTGTAGGAGCCATGGATCGCTTTGTTGTGTGCGTCGACGATATCGACAAACGTCTTCGTGCCCGGATCGTACTTCATGAAGCCCGCGTAGAGCTCGTTGCAGTCGTTCGTGTTGGTGCCGTTGACGCCGACGCACCGGCTGTATCCGATGCGCGTTCCCGCGCGGCTCACGGAATGACACGAGGTGCAGTCATTCTTGACGAGGGACGGCGCGGTGAGTGTCCCGAACGTCTGGCTCATGATGTTGCCCTGCGACGAGGCCCACCAGTAAATCGCCGTGCGATCGATCGTGTCGCGCGCGATCCGCAGCGTGACCGGCGCGCTCGCGAACTTCGTCGCCGGTGCGGCCTGCGTGAGACCTTCAACGGAGACGCCGAGGTTGTCACCCGCGGTGCTCTCGAGGACGTTCGCCCAGTCGGTGTCCGTGATCAGCGACTCGAGGCTCGTCGTGTAGATGTTGACGGTGACGAATGTCGACTGCAGCGTGACGTGGAACAGGTCGCTTCCCGCCGCCGTCCACTGCACCGCGATCGGCGGCATGTTGCGCGGCGACACTGCACCGTCGATCGGATACTCGACGACCGGAATGCGCGCTGCATCCGTGCCCGGCGTCGCGCTGCCGAACATCCCGGGCGAACCCGCGGGCGCCGGCGGCTGGATGATGTCCCCAGTCAGATTGACGTTGAGCACGGCCTCGCCGGTCAACGAACCGCAGGTGGCCGCGACCGGCGTCTTGCCGCCATGCGGTCCGACGACCGCGGTAGCATCGGTGAACGAGCCGAACACCGGATCGAGCGCGAGGGAGCACTCGCTCGTGATGTCGCGCTTACCGGCAGGGGTGATCCCGTAGACGACGTAGTCCTGCGATGCAGTGCCGCCGAGTGCGACGGTCACGGTCGCAAACGCGGGCTCGACCACGATCTCCGACGGCATGTTCGCCTCGTCGTCACCGCCCGAATGCGATCCGCAGGCAGCCAGAACAAACGGGAGCCACAGGAAGCGCATCCCGCATGATACCGCCAACGAGGGCCGGACGAGACACGGACACGTGCCTACATCGGCGCAGCGGATGTCTCTGAGTTAGGATTGCCGTATGCGCGGCGTGGTCGTCGAGATCTCCGCACACCGCTTCGGAATCCCGTTCGAGTGCCCGTGCTGCGGTGCACCGCCGGCGGGGGAGGTCCGCGTCGGCCCCCGGGCGGCGCTGTTCCCGTCGTGCAAGCGCTGTCTCGCCCACGTCAAGGCGTGGGACAACGCCGGTGTCGGCTCGGCCCTTGCGATGGTGCTCACGATTGCCGCGGCGGCGATTGCCGCGATCGTCTCGGGGGTGCTGCTCGGACTCGCGGTATTCGTCGCCGGAGCAACGATCGCCTGGTTCGTGCGCAAGGCGCGCCGTGCAGCTGCCACTGCGATGCGCGGTCCCTCCTGCGCGGCGAGCGGTGTCGCGGTCGACGCACCGAGCACACAATCATTCACGTTCGAGTCTCCGACATTCGCGGCGCGGTTCGCGGAGGAGAACAAGGCGCTGCTCGTCCACCCGAGCCCCCAGCTCCAGCGGCTCGTCGCGGGCTATCACCGCGCGCGGCTCGCCGTACCGACCCCCGCGATCGCCGCTGGCATCGCGCCGCCACCGCTGAACCAGCGCGACTGGCTCGTCCGCATCGAGGCCACGGAAGGAACGCTCGCTCGTCGCGTCCAGCTACAGCGCGCGCTCGACATGACGAACGACGCGCTGCTGCGTCGCGAGCTCGTGCAACTGGTCGCGCGTCTAGAGCTCGCACCCCTGATCGCAAAGCTGCGGCGCATCGTCAGCGTCACCGGCAAGAAGCAATTGATCGAGGATTCGATCGCGAAGGTCCGGCTCGACAACCTGTCGGACGAGCTGGAGAGCGCCGAGCTCCACGAGCTGCAGTCGCGCCTGTCAGAGCCCTGAGCAGTTCGAGGTCAGCTCGGCAGCAGCGAAGGCCCGACGATGATCGACATCGGCTCCTCGTTGCGTTGGATCTGCTGCCACGTCGTCGACCACACCGACCAGTAGAGCGGCTCGCGACCGAACAGCGCATGGCGGCCGCCGAGGTCGATGCGGGGCCCGTCGTAAGGCGCGCCGCGCGAGACGGGCAGGAGCTTGGCCTCGTTCAGGTCATAGACAAGCTCGCTCGTTAAAATTTCGTCCGGCCAGACGACGAGACCCTCGTCCGCGATGTCGTAGCGCGGAGACGGATAGCCGTCCTCGCGCAGGGCGTGGTCGAGCTGCTCGCGCACGATCGCGACACCGGCCATCTTGTAGAATCCGGCGAGCGCGATCTCGAAGATGCGGCGCTGCTCGGCATCGAGCTGGCGGATCCAACCAGCCTCGGCGAGGCCCGCGACGATCCAGCCCGATTGCAGCTCGAACCGCATGACCGCTGGCGAGCCCAGGCGCGGGCACGCGACCGTGATCTCGATGCGGTTGGAGCCCGCCGAGATGCCGGCGAGTGCGACATCGGGCGCACGGAACGTCTCGACCTCGACGAGCATCGAAACCAGCTGACGATCGCAGAACTTCTCGAGTGCGACCTCGACGTGGTGCAGCGCCTCCTGCTGCTTCGCGATGCCGCGCAGGTCGCGACGCCATGCGGCGCGCCGCAGCTTGGTCAATAGCTTGGGCAGCGTGCCCGAGTGAAAGCCGGGCTTGAGCATACCGACCAGCGACTCGCCGTGGCTGCCGATCGCGAGTGGCTCGATCGCCTGGGCACGCGTCGCGCGATACAGCTTCCAGTTCTCCTTGAGCTCCCAGACGAGGAAGCCGGCGAGACCGGGAAGCACGATCACGGTGAACGCGGCGAACGAGTTGCCGAACGCCGGGCCGAGCAGCTTGCTCGCGGGTCCTGCCACGCCACTGAGGATCGCCGGTGAAAACGGGATCAGGATCTTTGCCGCGACGGTCACGACCGGGAAGTGCTTGATCGGGTTCGTCGTCGGTTCGATGAACAGATCGACGTACAGGCGCAGGACGTACGCGATCAAAAACCACACCGCGGACAACAGGCCCTTGATCACGAGGTTGATTCGCGACTGACCGGTGCGAAACCGCAGCAGCTCGTCGACGCGATACATGCCGCGGTCGACGAGGTCGGCGAGCTTGGCGAATAGCTCGAGGGTGTAGCGAAGCAGGCCGGGCAGAAATCGGGTCGTCAACTGGCGCCCCGACAGGATCACCCAGTCGGCGACGAGCTCCTCGAAGCGACGCCCGTAACGCGAGTTGATCACGAGTGCGAGCACGACGTGAACCGCGCCCGCGAGCAACCAGCGCTTCCAGCCGAGTCCACCGGCGAGAAGTGCGACGAGGAGCGCCGGCAGTGCGGGGCGAACGACCCAGCGATCGATCCAGCTGTTGACGAGCCGGTAGACCAGCGGCAACCGCCAGATCGCGCGCGGTAAATCGAACAGCAGGAGCTTGATAGCGCGCCACAGGTAGCGCAGCGCGATCACGACTGCGCGCCGGAACGGCGGCAGATGCAGCACGAGGAACAGGAACGCGGCGGTTCCGTAGCGCGTCGCCGGCGTGGCAATCACGGGATGGTGACCGGTGATGAGGTGCGTGAGCGGGCCGATCATGTGCTGTAGCCCCTCGACGATCGCGAATGCGCCGAGCAGCGGTAGCAGCACGAACCGCGTCAACAGGCGGCCCGGCTTGGTGCCGAACATGATCGACGACAGCTTCTGCAGGCCGCGCAGATAGATCTCGCCGCTGCGGTACACGCCGTCTAGTGACGTCGCGAGAATGCGGTCGGTGCGCAACAGCTGGTCGCCTTCACGCAGCGACTGCACGGTCAGGTCCGGCAGCTTGAGATCGTTCTTCGAGACAGCATCGCGCAGGTCCCCCAGCGTGAGCCGGCCGAGGTCGACCGCACGATCGAGCAGCTCGTCGACGAGCTTCTTCAGTGCGACGCGCTCGGGCAGGCTATGTGGATGCAGGCCGACCTGTTCGAGTGCACTCTCGACGAGCGGCCGCAGAGACGACCGCACGCGAGCGTCTGCACGCGCGGTGATCGCGTGCATCACATCGGCGAGGCGCTCGCGATCGTCGGCATCGGGCAGCTCGCATGCCGGCACGCGCGCGCTCGCCTTACGCAAGCGCTTTGCGATTCGCACTTCGCGCGTGGCCGGTAGCGGGCGAACGATCGCGCGGCGGCCGAGCGACAGCGCCCACGTCATCAGATCGACGGTCTGGATCTCGCGCTCGGCGTAGGTGCAGGCGGCCTGGAGATCCGCGAGCAGCCGCGCGTCGATGTTGAACCGTGTCAGTTCCTGGCCGGCGGCCGAGACGGCCACTGCGAGCAGCGGCTCGATCCACCCCGACGAGGCGGGACCTTCGAGCCCGAGTGCCGCCGCGAGTCGATCGACGAGGAGCTCGAGGTGCGTACGCGCGCTCTCGAGGTCGTTGGCACGCGCCGACCAGATCGCCGCTCGTGCGAGGTTGCCGCGTGCACGCGCGCGGGTCGATGCTTTGCGCGCGGGCGCGACCTCGGGCAGGTTCGCGGCACGGAACGCAGCCGAGACACTGGGCTCGACAGCAAGCGGCGCTGACGGTGCAGGCGTCTCGGGGGCGCCGGGTGGGCGCGTCGCCGCAAGAAGTACCGCCGCATCGATGTCGTGCGCGACGATCGCATCGAGCCGCCCGATGTCGCGCATCGCCGGAAACGTGTGCTCGATGGCATCAGGGTCAAAGTGGCGCAGCTCGAGATAGAGCGCGACCAGCTCGCAGTACTGCGCGCGCTCGTCGCTCTGTGGGACGAGCAGGTGCTCGTCGTGCAGCACGCCGCGGACCTCGTCGAACTCCGCCTGGCCGATCGCGTCGATCCGCTGTCGGCAGCGCTCGGGGGTGAGATCGTCCTGCGCGTCGAGCTCGAGATGGACGCGCGCGTGAAAGAGCAAGCGCCACAGCTCGACCGGTGGTGTCGCGGCGGACGCCGCCACGACCAGCACTCGCTCGGGAAGCCCCGCGGGATCACGCAG
>JAYVWH010000603.1:0-6440 GCA_043786265.1 Kofleriaceae bacterium
GCGGGCTGTTACACGTCGCCTGTGGTTTCCACCAAGCCGGAAGCGCGGCCCACGCTGGCACACCGAGCACCTGTCGTTCGGCAGTACTGTACGTCGCACGAGGTCCCGATGGTTTGCGACCAGCCGCCGCCGGGCGAGGACATGTGCATCGAGCAAGCAGAGGACACCCTCTCGGTTCGCCGGGTGTCCCCCGGAACACTCGCTGTCACGATCGAGCTCGTCCAAACAAACGGACACACGTGCACATTCGACGAGAAGCTTCGGCATGCAAAAACGAGCCAGCCAGATTCACAGCGCTGGACGTTCTCGTCCTCAGATGAGGATTCGCCGTGCACGCTCGATCTCGTGGAGCAAGGCGGCCACATCTCCATTAGCTCGAACGGATGCCGCGACTACTGCGGCGTACGCGCCACGCTCGACGCACAATTCGACACTGCATCATCGTGCGCCGCCACCACGGTGCAGTAACGCATTGATCGAATAAGGGCTCCGCTTGCAGAGGGCAGACGGACCGGCTTAGTACATCTACGCTCATGGACAAAGCGACCGCAAAGCGCGCATTGGCTACGCGCTGGGACACCCGCTTTGAGTTCGAAGCGGTGCGTGTCTTCGCCGCGGCACTCGGCAAGCGCTGACGAAGCTCGGTCAACGTCGCGCTCGGTCGTGGTACTAGCTAGTTCCCGATGCACAGAGTGCTGATGTGCTCGATGGTGTTGACGCTGACCGGTTGCGCCAAGCACGAGTCTGGCCCGCCTGCGGCAGTGGGCTCCGGCTCGTCCAGCGCAGTCGCCCCGTCAGAACCACCTGCGCCACCAGCAACCGCACCGCCCGCTCCGAGCAACGCGGGTTCAGCAGCGTCGGACGGCGCTGACGAAGTTGCTCAGCTGGTCGTGAAAGACGTCGCCTCGAAGGCGCTCGGCAATCAAACGATCGACGCAGCTTGTGTGTCGGTGTCGATAGTCCCCGCGGGCGATTGGTCTGTGGCAGCCGCGTGGCTCAAGAACTGCGGCGATAAGACCGCGCGATCGATTCTGTGGGTCTACAAGCGCAAGACGGGCAAGTGGAACGAGGACTACGTGGGCCAGCCGCCCAAGTGCTGGAAGGGCGTTCCGCAAGACATCGCGCGTGCAGTCTCGATCACGACGAGGATTTCGAGCTGCTGATCGACCCTGACCGATCTCTAGAACCGTTCCGCAGCCGTTTCGCTCGGTCGCCGAAATATTACGCCGACGTCGAGAATCATCGTTGCCAGCGCCCGGTGGGCGTGTAGACGCGGGACAGCCCGAGACCGGCGCAGGTCGCAACCGCGTCCTCGGCGGTCCGCGGCATCGGCTCGCCGCGCGCGTTGAGCGAAGTGTTGAGCACGACTGCCGGCTCGCCGCGCATGCTCAGCTCCTCGAGCAACTGACGCAGGATCGAGTCTTCGCTGTCCACGCGCTGGACGCGACACGAGCCGTCGCGGTGGAGCAGACCGGCAATGCCCGCGCGCGCGGCGTTGCTCTCGAATCGGACAGCGAAGCTCATCGAGTCATCGGCCGCTGCCGTCGGCGCGCGGGTGCGCAGGTCCTCGGCCATGAACGCGCCCGCGAAGGGCTGGAACGCATGCCGGCTCTTCACGCGGGTGTTGGTGTGCGCCGCGAGCGTCGGGCGATCCGCGTGCGCAAGGATCGAGCGGGCGCCCAGTGCGCGCGGGCCGAATTCGCCGGGTCCGTCGACGAGCCCGACGAGGTGGCCGGCGATCACGTCATCGGCGAGGTGGTGCACGAGATCGTCCGGGGCAAGCGCATCGTAGCGCCCGGACTGCGCCGTCCACACCGGCTCGCGCCCGGTCACCGTGGTGCCAAGACGAAGCGTGCGCCTCGGTGTGGCAAGCACGCGAGCGCCGTTTCTCGAGACGTCCGCGAGCACGGCCGCGCCGATCGCGGTGCCGGAGTCACGCTTGACCGGGCACACCGTGATCGCTACGTCGATGCAACGCGCCAGCCGCTCGAGTGCGACGCAGTTGAGGAACACACCTCCAGACACCAGGACGCGGCGCGGTTGGTGGGTCGCGACGAGCGAGCGCAGCAGCTGCTCGAGATAATCTTCCGTGAGCCGTTGGCAGGCGGCCGCCTGCGCCGCGCGCGCGAGGAGGTTCCCGTCGTCGAGCGAGCGATCGAGGTCGAGCGCGGCGATCAGCTCGTCGGGAAAGCAGCGCTCCGCGGTCTCGCTGTGACCGCGGACGGGATCGAAGCCCGGTGCGAATTCGAAAAAGTCATCGTCCCCGACTCGCAGAAGGTGCTCGCGAAGCAGCGACGCATATCGGCCGGCGTCGCCGCAGCCCGAGAGCGCCATCAGGTAGCCGCACGCCTCGCTGCCCGCAAAGCCGAACGCTTCCGACGCGCGTTTGTAAAAGAAGCCGACCGACTGCTCAGGGCCGCGGCGGAGGACGATGTCGGGGCGCGTGAGCATCGCGAGTCGATCGCGCGCCGTGAATACCGTGATGGACTCGGCGTCGCCGAGCGCGTCCGCGACGACGCCGAGGATGCTGCCGCCCTCAGCCTCGGACGCGTCCGCGGGCGCGAAGTACGCAGCGCAAGCGATATGAGCGTGGTGATGGGCGAAGTCGAGGAGCTCCGCGTGCGGGAATCGTGCGCGCAGCTCATCGACCGCCTCGTGCACGATCGCGATCTCTCGCTGCCGCTTGTCAAACCAGCCTGTGTTGCCCACGCTGCGGGCGTGTTCGGCGAGCTCGGCACGGCACCGAAGGTAGCGCTCGAGATTCCATGTGAGAGCAACGCACTGCACCTCGTCCGCGCTCGCGTGCGCGGCCTCGAGGGCCGCCGCGATCGCCCGCCACGGGCACCCGCCTTGCGCCTTCTTGCGCGTGTGCCGCTCTTCCTCCTCGGCGAACACGAGCGCACCGTCGACGAAGATGGCGACCGCGGCATCGTGGCCAACGTGCACGCCGAGTGTGATCGCGCGGCCGGTCACGTCTTCTCGATAGTTTCGTTCGGCATCCAACAACACTGGCAGTCAGCACAAAGCAGCGTCAAGGCGCAGTACAGTTGCATGCAATGAGCGATGCGGAGGTGCTCGAGACCCGGCTGCGTCAGCTGTGGGGCGACGCGCGTGGGGCCGGAGCGTTACCGCGTTTGCTTGCACTGATCGACCGTTGGCGTGGGCCGATTCGCGACGCGGTGGGAGAGCCTCGCGAGCGTCCGGTCCTCGGCGAGCGCGACATCGTGTTGATCGCGTACGGCGATCATCTTCAGCGGGCTGGCGAGCCGCCGCTAGCAACGTTGACGAGCTGGTGCCACGAACACGTGCGCGACCTCGTGTCGACCGTCCACGTGCTGCCGTTCCATCCGAGCACGAGCTACGAGGGCTACGCGATCAGCGATTACCGCGCGGTGGATCCCGCGCTCGGCACCTGGGAGCACCTCGACGCGCTCGCCAACGACTTCCATCTCATGATGGACCTCGTGCTGAACCACTGCTCGGCGTCGCATCCGTGGTTCGCCCAGTTCCTCACCGATCGCGAGCCCGGCCGCCGCTACTTCATCGCCGTCGACGATCCGGCATCGCCGTGGCTCGCTTCCGTGCACCGCGCGCGCAATCTGCCGCTTCTGCATGGGGTCGAGACCACGGCTGGGCTCCGTCACGTGTGGACGACCTACTCGCCAGACCTGGTCGACCTCAACTGGGACGAACCCGACGTCTGCCTCGAGATGCTCGAGGTGCTGTTCGATGCGATCGCACGCGGCGCGCGGATGGTGCGTCTCGACGCGTTCGTCTACACATGGAAGAAACCTGGTACGAGCTGCGTCGCACAGCCGGAGACGCACGAGCTGCTGCGGCTTTTTCAGGACGTCTCGCGCGCCGTGGGAGCCGGTGGCGTCGCCATTCTCCCTTCGATAACGAACGTCACGCAGGCACGCAACTACACGTACTTCGGTCCTGACGACTCAGCTCGTCAAGCGGACCTCATCTATCACCTGCCGCTTTCGGCGCTCGTGCTCCTCTCGCTCTACACAGGCGATGCGCGGGTCCTCTCCGGCTGGCTCGCGCGCTTGCCGCCGGCGCCACCGGGCCGTGCGTACCTCAACGTCACCGCGACGCACGACGGCATTGGCCTCACGTGGCTAGAAGATCTCCTGCCCGAATCAGAGATCCGGCAGCTCGTCGAGCGCAGCGCCGCGCGCGGGTCGCTGCTGTCGTCGCGCCGTGCGACCGTCGGCGCCGAAGATCTACCGTGGGAGATCAACGCGACCTGGACGAGTGCGTGTGCCCCCGACCCAGGTGCGCCTGCATCCCATCACGCCGCCCGCATACTCGCGACCCAGGCGGCCGCGCTCGCGCTACGCGGTGTGCCAGCGATCTACTTGGCAACGCTGCTTGCGGGGCGCAACGACCACGCGCGCGCTCGAGCGGCCGATGACAACCGGGCGATCAACCGTGGTCGGTTCGATGCGACAGCGTGGGAACAAGCCGTCGCGACGCCCGGCTCGCTCGAAGCCACGGTGCTCGCGGGTCTGCAGCAACTGTTGCGCGCACGCGGCGCCTCGCGGGCGTTTCACCCCGAGGGTGCGCAGCGCGTCCTCGAGCTCGACCCACGCGTGCTCGCGATCGAGCGCACCGCGCCGGCCGGCGAACCCGCGCGCGTCCTATGTCTGACCAATTTCTCCGCGGAACCGATTCGCATCCCGGCCGCTCTCGTCGGAGTCCTTGTTTGGCGCGACCTCGTCGATGAATCCAGCGGTATCGGGGACGTCGATGTCGCTCCCTATCAAGTCAGGTGGCTGGTGGACGCATGATCGCGCGCTACCGCTGCGTTGCGCTCGGTGAGCCAGCCCCGGCGGGTGATGCCGGCCGCGTGCTTCACTTCTTCCGCCACGGCGAGGCCCTGCACCAGGTACGCAACGCCGAAGCCGAAACGCATGGCGCTGGATGTCGCTGCTTCGCGCCCACGTTCGGTGATGGCCGCCCCGCTTACGCGTGTCCCTACTGGAGCGAGGATCTCATCGACGCGCCTCTCACCGACCTCGGCCGGCGCGAGACGATCGGACGTGGTGCGCACCTGCCGATCAACACCGTGCTCACGTCGCCGCTGCTGCGCACGGTCGAGTCCGCGGTGCTCGCGTTCCCCCAGGCGTCTCGCATTGTAGTGCTCCCCGAGCTGCGGGCGCGGATTGGTCGCCACATGCATTCGAAGCGCGGCTCGCGGACCGAGCTTGCCCGCCGATTCCCGCACGTCGACATCAGCCGCATTCGCTCCGAGAACGATGACGCGTGGAGTACGGCGACCGAGCCGCGTGAGACCCTCGAGGCTCGCGCGCTCATGTTTCTCGAGCACGCGTTTACACAGCCCGAGCGTGAGACCGCGGTCGTGACGCACTTCACTCTGTTGCTCGCCCTCTTGCTCGAGGCTGACGAAACCTTCACGCTCGGCCCGAGCCAGCGGCGGCCCGGCTCACCGGCGCTCCTCGACGGCTCGTCGTCGGCAAGCCCGCTCGCCCTGCGCGAACCGCCGCGCGTCGGTGAGTGCAGATCGCTTGTGGTCGTGCGTGAAACGTCCAGCTGAGTCATCGGAGAGACGGAGACCGTCGGCACCGCACTGGTGAGTGCGGCGGAGTTCTTGGATCTGGGTAAAACACTCCCCTCTGGTACACGCGCAAGCTGTAACTACGCTCCGCTGTAGGTGCGGAACGTCTGGCCGCACCCTCACCGCGCGACAAGCTGGCGAAGTTGCCAAGCCTGGAGATGGAGGCGTCGCTTGAGCGCCTGATCGCGGACCCGGATCGCCGTCGCGAACACCGCAGATGCGCCGAAGAGCACGACGATGTACAGAGCCGCGACAAGGAGGACCGTCACCTCGTTGCCAACGACGGCCGCCACGCGCAGATGGATCCAGCCATCGGCGGGAACCGTCGTGGTTCGCGAGATAAACCCGACGCGCTCGGCGACCAACGGACCGACGATCGCCGCGGTCGAGAGCAGTGGGATGACGGTCGAAGCGAACCACAGCGGTGCCACGGTGGTGATCGTCGTGGCCATCACGAGCAAGGTGCCAAGACCCGGCGCGATCAACAACGGAGAGTACATGCGCGCGACGATCGCCAGCGTGACGGCGTCGGCCACGACACACGCGAGCACGCGCGTGATTGTCACGCGCCGGCTCGCGTGCAGGTTCAACAGCGCGCACATCGCGATCCCGACGGTCAACGCCGCAACCCACCCGGACCGTTCGGGCGCGATCCACCACAACAGGGGCGTGAACGCCAGAAAACCGAGGAACAGGAACACGGCCATACGCAGGAAGCCCGCCGCGACGCCTTGCTCGTCGGCGCGGATCTCCGCCGCTACCTCGCGCGGGATCACCTTTGGTGGCTCGAGCATCAGCCGGGTCACGAGCTCGGCTGCCTCGGCCAGCGAGGTGTCGAGTGCGAGGGCTCGCCCGG
>JAYVWH010000604.1:0-5060 GCA_043786265.1 Kofleriaceae bacterium
GCCGGGCGGCAGGTCGGGGCGGCGGTCGCGGATGTCCGGAATCGGCTCCTCGGTGATCGCCTTGAACGTGAGGAAGTCGGAGTCGCGATGGAACAGGCGCTTGATCGCCAGCATCTCGTACATCACGACGCCGAGCGCGAAGATGTCGCTGCGGCGATCGAGCGGCTTGCCGAGGATCTGCTCGGGGCTCATGTACGCGTTCTTGCCCTTGACGGTGCCCGTGCGCGTCCGCGAGTTGGCGCCACGCGCCTTCGCGATGCCGAAGTCGAGGACCTTCACGGTCCCGTCGGCGGTGATCATGATGTTTGGCGGTGACACGTCGCGGTGAACGACACCGAGGAGAGCGCCCGTGTTGTCGCGCGCCTCGTGCGCGGAGTGCAGACCCTCGGCGGCTTGCGTGATGATGCCCGCGACGACGCGGTAATCGAGCATCTTCCCGGCCTTGGAGAGCTTCGTCATCATGCGCGACAGCGGTACCCCGTGCAGGTACTCCATCGCGATGAACCACGTGCCCGCGAACTGACCGAACGACAGGACGTTGCAGACGTTCTTGTGGACGAGCTTGCTCGCGAGGTCCGCTTCGTCGCGGAACATGGTCACGAAGTGCTCGTCCTCGGCGAGGTGCGGCAGGATGCGCTTGAGCACCATGACGTCCTTGCTGCCGCCTTGTGATGTGGTGGGACGCGCGAGATAGATCTCGGCCATGCCACCGGTCGCGAGCTTTGCGAGCAGCTGGTAGCTGCCGAAATCTCTCGCGTCGCGTGGGACTAACGTCCCCGCCGGAATCGTCACCCGACTATTATGCCCGAGGAATATCCGCGTTTTAAGCCCGCGGCGCGCGAAGACGCACGGTTTGCCGGTCTGGAGCACGGCGACATGGACCGACACCCATCCCAGGGCGGATCCTGGGGCCACCCCTCGGGGTCAGGACTCTGTCATGAAACCGCGAACTTGTTCCGCAACGCTGAGGGAACGCTGACCCAGGCGCGGCGCTCTTGTGTACACACTTCCGGCATGGACTCTGCTGTACCGCGAGCTGACGCCCAGCTCGACAAGCCACGCTGGTTCCAGAACATCCCGTTCTGGGGCGTCCATGTCGCGGCGGTTGCCGGCGCGATCGCGGTCGGCTGGAGCTGGTCGGCGTTCTGGTGGCTGTTCGGCGGCTACACGATCCGGATGTTCGCGATCACCGCGGGCTACCACCGCTACTTCTCGCATCGCACGTACAAGACGAGCCGCTGGTTTCAGTTCTTGCTCGCGTTTCTCGGCATGACGACCGCGCAGCAAGGGCCGTTGTGGTGGGCCGCGCATCACCGTAACCACCACAAATACAGCGACCTCCCCGAGGACATCCACTCGCCGCGGCAGCGCGGGTTCGTGTGGAGCCACATGCAGTGGTTCCTGTCGAGCCGGCACAAGAAGACCGACTACGACAAGATCAAAGACTTCGCGAAGTATCCCGAGCTGCGCGTGATGAACCGGCACGACCTCGTGTTCATCGTCGCGCTCGGCTTCGTGATGCAGCTCGCGTTTGGCCCAGTTGCGCTGTTCTGGGGCTTCTTCGTGCCGATCGTCCTCGCGTGGCACATCACGTTCTGCATCAACTCGCTCGCACACGTGTGGGGCCGGCGGCGCTATGAAACCGACGACGATTCGCGCAACAACCTCACGCTCGCGATCCTCACGTTCGGTGAGGGCTGGCACAACAATCATCACCATTACCAGCGCTCGGCCCGCCAGGGCTTCTACTGGTGGGAGATCGACATCAGCTACTACGCGCTCAAGCTGCTCGAAGCGATGCGCATCGTGTGGGACGTCGAATGCGTGCCCCGGCATGTGCGCGATCAGACGACGGCGCCCGAGCGCGAGCGCGTCACGGCTCGCGCCGCGTAGCTATTGCACGACCGCGCCGCTACGCGTGCAGGTCGTCGCGGTGTCAGTGAAGTTGGGGCTGAGCACCGCGTTGTTCGACAGCGTGAGGCCGGTGTCCGTCCGCGTGTTGATGCGGATGCGGCCGAAGCCACCGCCACCGCCGCCGCCCTTGCCACCCGTCGTGGCGCCGTTCGTCGCGCCGGCCGGTCCTGCAGCGCCGTTACCACCGCTGGCGCCGGCGGCGACTCCGATCGCGGGCGACCGATCGAGGCGCCCTGCCTCCGCGTAGACCGTGCCGCTCGAGGCACCGGCGCCGCCACCACCACCGTTGACCGCGAGGGCACCGTCGATCTCGATGATCGGCGCTTCGAGCAGGATCGCGCCGCCCGCACCACCTCCTCCGCCAGCGTCGTTACCAGCGTTACCGGAACGGCCACCGCAGCCGCCGGCATTGATGCCCCCCGTCAGGATGCGAATGCGCGTGTTCGAGATCAGCTGGATCGCGCCACCACCGCCGCCTCCAGGACCACCGTTGCCGCCGCCGCCACCACCGCCACCACCGCCGTCAAGGCTCGCGATCTCGGGCGTACCGAACACGGCGCCGCCCGCGGGTGTCGGTGTGGACGGCGCGACACCGTTACCGCCGTTTCCGCCGACACTGCCGTAGCCGCCGCCACCACCGCCGAGCTTGTTGTCCACGATGGCGTCGCCGGCGCCATGGTTAGGGAAGTCCTGGGCGGGCTGATTCTTGAGGCCACCGTCGAAGCCGCCCGGGCCGGCAATGGTGCTGGTGCACGTACCGCCGTGCAGATCGACGATGCCGTCGATCACGATCTCGCCATCCGCGATCAGGATCGGCGCATCGGTGCCAACGAAGTTCAGCGGCGTGCCAATCCCCTGAACGAAGTGCAGGCTCTTCATCACGAACACGGCGGTATTGCCGCGCTGCTCGAACGTGATGCCGTCGACGAGGCCCATCCCGAGATGGCGAACGCTCTCCGCCGCCGCAGGCGTGCTGCCGATCTTGCCGAACGCGGTGTCGATCGTCATGCCACCGACGAGCATCACATCGGCGAGCCCGGTCATCGGTAGCGTATCGGCCGTCATCGCGCCGTCGGCCGCGGGTGTCAGGGTCCGGCACCGACCATCACCCGTCTCGTCGCAACCCCACCCGCACACGGTGTCGGTCGCGGTCGCGCCGGCCGCGCTGCACTGGCGCAACGTATCGGCGATGCACTCGTCGCTCTTGGCGAGGCACGTACTCGCGTCTGGCATCATGTCGATCATCGCGGCGTCGATGACCTTCGGATCGCCAATCTTTCCGGGCGTGAAGCTGCATGCCGCAAGGCAGCTGATCACGAGCGCGAGGGAACGATCCACCGCCTACAATGTTACGACGCGATCGGGGGTGGCTTCACGAGATAATCGAAATAGCCGCTCGGTTCGCCCGATTTGCCATCCATGGCTGCTTTCGCGACGTTGTACATCTCGCGCGCCGTGACGTAATGCAGCTTCCAGCCCGCTTTGACGTGGTCCTGGAGGGCCGTGTGGAGAGCGCGACCACCGTCGCCGAGCAGCGAATTCGCGGTCTTCTCGATCGCGCCATGTGTGTGCACCTTGACGAATACCCACTCGGGGCGACCCTCGATATGGATGCCTTGCTCGATCCACGTCTTCACGCGCTCTGCGCTCGGTGGGTCATCACCGGTGAGCGCGCCGTTCTCGAGCCGGACCCCGAAGTTGCCCTTGCGCGCGAGCGCGAGCGGTCCGGTGATCATGAGCAATCGATCGTCGTACGTCGCGCCGACCTTCGCTCGCTCGCCTTGCTCGTAGCTGCGGCGCTTCGTCAGGTCGCCGACGGGCCAGTAGATCTGGTTGACCTTGTCGGGCTGACACGGATCGGGCGCAGACGGGAACGTCAGGTCGACATAGCAGCCGAGGTCTTTCAGCATGACGAGCTCGTCATCGACGCCGCACCACTTTCCATCGGGACGGCCGTTCGCGAGGCTCCAGTTGCCATGAATGAACGCCCAGTCGTACTTCGCGCCGTTCGGCTTCTCGCGTCGCGATAGATGGCCGTGCTCCGCGAACGTGTCGAGGTACTCCGTGATGCGAGGCGCGAGCGTGTGGGCGGTGTCGTTGTCGTGATGGAGATGAAACTCCACCTCACCGAAGCCTCTTTTAGCGAGTTTAGCGAGTTGATCGAGGTAGTGCGGTTGGTACTCCTCCCCCGGAAAAAAGAAGCCGTGGCGCGGCGGACGCCCCTCTGCATCGCGAAATTCGCCGAGCGATGGATAGCGTTCTGCCCACGTATCTACGCGCTTCACACCGACTTCGATGGAAGCCTTGCCCCACAGCGGCTCGTAGTGATCACACAGCGCGAACAGTAGGTGACGAGGTTGATTCGAGTGTGGCGCACGCGCACGCCGCACGAGGTGACGTGCGTAATCGGGCAGCCATTGATGGAGGTTCTTTTTTCGTAGGCGGGACAGCATGGGCTCTCGGTGTTAAACAGAGTTCGTCTTATGGATCTCTACGGTCCGTTGCTAGCAAAGGCTCTGTTTCCCGCGTTCGAGGCAGCACGTGGCAGGCCAACTCTGCCGCTGCTCAGGTTCCTCCAATCCACGGAGCGATGGTCGCTAGACCAGCTGCGTGACCTACAGGCGGGCATGCTGCGGCGCCTCGTGCGACATGCGTACCAGCACACAGCGCACTACCGCGAGGTGATGGACGAGCGCGGGCTCCGTCCGGAAGACATCAACTCCGTCGAGGATCTCGCGAAGCTTCCGTTGCTCGATCGCGATCTCGTGCGCGCCACGATGACGACCCGACTTGCGGGTGCGGGACCGCGGGTGGCGGTCAAGAAGTCGACGAGCGGCACGACCGGTGAGCCGGTGGTCGTCTGGTACAACCACGAATCGCGGCACTGGCGCGACGCGACTCGCCTGCGGGGATATGGCTGGGCCGGGTACGCGATCGGAAAGCGCGTGGTGCACTACTGGGGCGCAGGGCCTGCGGCACCGACGTGGTTCAAGCGCCGCAAGATCGAGCTCGATCATCTCGTCAAACGCGACCTCTACATCGACTGCACGCCGCGCGGCGAGGAAGCGCTGATGTCGGCGGTCAAGCAGATGCGCAAGTTCCAGCCGCAGGTGATGGTCGCGTACGCGGCCGGCGCGGCTGCGCTC
>JAYVWH010000605.1:0-11193 GCA_043786265.1 Kofleriaceae bacterium
CACTCGAGCTGTTCACGATCACGGCGACCGAGGCGCAACGACTGCACGTCGCGGAGCTGCTCGAGACGCAGCGCGCCCTCTATGCGGGGGTGCCGAACAAGATCACGCTGTTCACCGTCGACAAAACGCTCGAGGACACCGCGTGGCGCGTGCTCGCGCCGTTACTTGGCCGGCCCGGTGCGCGCGCGGAGAAGATCCGCGATCGCGGCCGCGCCCAGGCACTCGCAGGTGCGGGCACACGTGGCCTCTACGACGCGCTGTCGAAGGGCGACAGCAACTGGGTGGTCGCGAATGCCGAGGCGATCGCGCGTTCGGCGCCGGCTACCGCGAGCGAGCTGATCTACAGCTTCTCCGAGCTTCCGTCGTCGGTGCCGATCAAGGCGCTGCGCGACAGCGTTCGAAAGGCAATCTCTCCATGATCGAGCTCACCGAGCTGTATCGGATCAAGCGCGCCGCCGAGGCAATGCTGACCACCGTCGTGACCGGGTTGCCGGAAGACATCGTGCTGAACCTGCGCCCCCGCGACGACGATTACGCACGCGTGTTCACCCCCGACGCCGCCGAACGGGCACAAGCCGGCTACTTGCAGCTGTGGAACGCGCCGCCGCGCTCCCTTGGCAAGCCAGGACAGACGCTGATCACCGCGTTCGCGTGCGATGCCGAGTCGCTGCGCACCGAGAACGATTTCAGCCGCAACTTCCCGGGCGGCTACAGCCGGATCGCCGGCTTTCTCAAGCCCGAGCTGGTCTGGGTCGCGTTCAAGGTGCTCGCGCCTGGCGAGTCGAGCGGCATGGCCCACGACGGTCTCGTGTTCCTGGACGACCACTGGGCGTGGTTCCCCAAGCCCTGGCGCATCTTGAGCACCGGTGCCGAAAACTGACCCCAGAGCAGCGGTCGCGGAGCCCTACCGCGCGCGCCTGCTCCCGATGCTCGAAGCGCTCGTCGCGATCGGCCCTCTTGCCGAGGAGCAAGGCTGGGTCAATGTCGGGTGGCCGACCGAGGCGCAGGCGCCGAACTTTTCTGACGAAGCTGGTGACGCGGTGGTCGTGATGCGAGACGACATTCGCGATCTTCACGCCCCGCCGTACGTGCCGATTCGCTGCTGCAAGCTCGATTTCGATCCGGTGCGTGTCGCGATCCAGATGCTCGGCCTTTCGCGACCCGAGACCGGCGGCCTCGACGGCAGCCCGAAGTTTTACGCGCGCCACCTCGACCAGCTCGCACGTGCCCGCTATGCGCTCGTCGTGTGCACGCACGAGATCCGGTTACCGCAGGTCGACGGTTCGCAGTTCGAGGCCGGACGCGTCGACGGGGCAGGGCTGCTTTACGAGATATCGACGCGCGCGCTGCGCGGCGGCTTCGAGATTCACGTCGAGAACAGCTGGCAGCTCAAGGGCAGCGACCGCACGATCGATGACAAGCTGCGCGCGGACCTCGAGGCGAAGTTCTCGCTCGCGGTCGTTCGCCTGATCGGAGA
Organism: Kofleriaceae bacterium; assembly: GCA_043786265.1. Taxonomy (GTDB): domain Bacteria; phylum Myxococcota_A; class Polyangia; order Haliangiales; family Haliangiaceae; genus JABFXX01. The sequence goes on from JAYVWH010000605.1 coordinate 1,478, forward strand.
CCACTTCCCGGCCGGCCGCGCGCCCGCGACGCTCGGCTACGTCTGACCGATGGCGGAGACGGACGACGTGGGCGAGCTTTACCGGCGTATCCATGCGGTGATCCGCAAGATCCCGCGGGGAGCGGTCGCCACGTACGGACAGGTCGCCGAGCTCGCCGGCATTCCCGGTGGTGCGCGCATCGCGGCGGCGGCGCTCAAGACGAGCAAACCCGCGGACCGGCTGCCGTGGCAGCGCGTGGTCGGCAAAGTTAGCAGGCTGCGCGGGCGAATCGCGATCCACGATCCCGTCGGCGCGGCCATCCAGCGTCAGCTGCTCTCCGACGAGGGCGTGACGATTGGCGAGACCGGATTGATCCCACTCGATGTCCACGGCTGGCTGCCCGCTCAGAACAAGCCGCATCGGCGAAGTGGAAGCAAGCAGCGCGTTGCCAGGGGCCGCAGCCGTGGCTACGGTTAGCTCATGCTGCGTACGTGCTCGTCCTGTGGCCAGACAAATCGGATCCCGCCCGAACACCTGCACCAGAACGGTCGCTGCGGCGAGTGCAAGACCACGCTACCAGCGACGTCTGCACCGATCGAAGTCACGGACGTCGCGACATTCGACGCGGTGATCGCAGCCGCGAAGGTCCCGGTGCTCGTCGATTTCTGGGCGGAGTGGTGCGGCCCGTGCCGGATGGTCGCACCCGAAGTCGGCCGCGCCGCGCACCAGCTGGCTGGCACGGGCGTCGTGCTGAAGGTGAACACGGACAAGTTGCCCGCGCTCGCCCAGCGCTATCGCGTGTCGGGCATCCCCAGCTTCGCGGTCTTCGACGGCGGCAAGCTCGTGCGCCAGCAAGCCGGCGCGGTCAAAGCCGCTGACCTCGTGCGCCTGCTGTCGGCAGGGGCCGCCTGATTTACAGCTTGATCAGGCCGCGGCGCATCGCTTCGACAACGGCTTCGGTGCGAGTCGACGCACCGAGCTTCATCATCACGCCGTTGACGTGAAACTTCGCCGTGTGATCGCTGATACCGAGGCGGTCCGCGATCAGCTTGTTCGACAGTCCCTCGGACAGCAGCTGCACGACCTGTCGCTCACGCTCGGTCAGCTCGCCACGACCCTTACCGGGCGTGGGTCCAACCTTGGCCGCGGGCACGAGGCTCTCCGCGAGCGAAGGGTCCATGACCGTGAGTCCCGTACGCACCGCCGCGAGTGCAGCATGAATTCCGGGTCCGACCTGGCCACGCAGCAGCACGCCGCGCGCGCCAGCCGCGAGGGCAGGGGCCACGTGTGAAACGTCGCTGACCACGGCGACTGCCGGAACCGACAGCGTGCGCAGCTCGGCGAACCGAGCCAGTGCCTTCTCGCTGTCGACGCCCGCATCCCACAGTGCCACTTCCGCGTCGTCGCCATCGACGACATGGATAGAACCCACCTGCGCGAGCAAGCTCGAGAGCCCAGCCCTGAGGAGGGAGTCGTCGGTGAGGAGCGAGACCTTGATTGGGTCCGTCACCGCGCCGAGCTGAATGTTTGGGTTCCGAGTCATCCGGTTCTCCTTGTAAGGAACCAACATGGCCACGCCAGAGGGGTGGGTCAAGCCTACCTATGCAGGCAGGAGATCCTCTGACCACGGCCAGGGTGACCGCGCACCTGCCTGATTTCTCGATGGAAACTGGCCAAACAGCGGATGGGCGGGGCTCGGCGAACGGCGCAGATTCATCGGTGAAGGAGACTGTTCCAAATGGCGCAACCCGCTCTCGACACCTTTCGCCAGCTCGACTCCGCCCTCGCGTCGGCCGTTGCCGCTGCCTCGCCCTCCGTCGTCCAGGTTTCCCGAGGCCGCTCCGGCGGCACCGGTATCGTCTGGGCCGACGGCCTCGTCATCACCAGTAGCTTCCACACTCCGGACAAGACGACCGTCGGCATCCCCAAGGATGACGGCGAGCTCGACACGCGCGATGCCGAGGTCATCGGCCGTGACTCCGGGACGGACATTGCCCTGCTGCGCGTGGCAGGCGGCGGCCTCAAAGCTGCCAAGCTCCGGGAGGTCGATGGCCTTGCCGTCGGCAATCTCGCACTCGCGATCGGCCGTCCTGGCAAGACCGCACGGGCCTCGCTGCGCGCGATCGGCGTGCTCGGTCCCGAGTTTCGCACCCCGTGGGGCGGACGGCTCGATCGCTACGTCGAGTCGGATCGCCAGATCCCGCGCGGCTTCGCGGGCGGTCCGCTCGTCGACGCCGAAGGCGCAGTCATCGGCATGAACACGCGCACGCTACTCCGCAACGCGGACCTCGCGATCCCGGTCGCAACTCTTCGACGCGTCGTCGGCGAGCTGCAGCAGCACGGTGGCGTGCGCCGCGGATATCTCGGCGTCGGCAGCTACCCGATCGAGACGGGCGCGCTCGTCGCAAACGTCGAGGATGGCGGCCCGGCAGCGACCGCCGGCATCCTGGTGGGTGACGTGATCGTCGAGGTTGCGGGTGCGCCGGTGACCGGTCCGGATTCGCTGCGCCGCGCGCTCGATGATCGTCCCGGCGAGACCGTGAAGCTCGCCATCGTCCGGGCGGGCGTGCGTCAGGAGATCGACGTCGCGCTCGGGAGCAAGGCGTGACACTCGTCGCGCTCAAGCCCGTGCCCACCGACGACGAGCTACTCGATGCGTACTCGAGCGCGGTGATCGGCGTCGTCGAGCGGGCGGGACCGGCGGTCGTCAGCCTGGAGGTGAGCCAGCGCGGCCCCTCCGGCGCGGGATCGGGCTTCGTCGTGACGCCCGACGGCTACATCTTGACGAACAGCCACGTCGTGTCGAACGCACGCAAGATCCGCGTGCGCACGCCTGCGGGCGAGGTCGTCGACGCCCGTGTGGTCGGCGATGATCCCGCGACGGATCTCGCAGTGATCCGCGCCGACGCGAGTGCGCTCGCCGGAGCGACCGGTACCGTGCCGTACCTTCCGATCGACGGTGGGCTATCCCCGAAAGTCGGCCAGCTCGCGGTCGCGATCGGCAACCCGCTCGGTTTCGAGTCGACCGTGTCGACCGGGGTCGTGTCCGCGCTCGGGCGCAGCCTGCGCGGCCGCGGCAATCGCCTGATCGATGGGGTGATCCAACACACCGCGCCGCTCAATCCCGGCAACTCGGGTGGACCACTACTCGACACGCGCGGTCGCGTGATCGGCGTGAACACCGCGATCATCGCGCGCTCGCAGAACCTCGGGTTCGCGATCGCCGTCGAGCTCGCGGCGTGGGTGCTCGGCGAACTGCTCCAGCACGGTCGCGTGCGTCGCGCGTGGCTCGGTATCGGTGCCGCACGCCGGCCGCTTGACCGCAGGCTCGCGTATCACCACGACATCGGTGCGGCCGCGGTGGAGGTCCAGTCGGTCGAGCCGAACAGCCCAGCCGCAAAGACCGGGCTCGTCGACGGCGACCTCCTGGTGCGGTTCGGCGGCAAGCCGATCGAGAGTGTCGACGACTTGCACAAGGCGCTGCGGTCACACGTCAGTGGTGCCTCGGTACGCCTCGGGATCATCCGCCGTGGCACACGGATCGATCTCGACATCACGCCCGCTCTCGCGAGCTAGCTGCGAGCAGAGATCGCACACGGACGATCCTGACCGCCGCGGACCGGCCGACCATGCCGTGATGGCATAGTCGGCGCGTGGCGCGCACGCAGAAACCGCACCAGCTCTCGGACGTGCGGGGCAATCCGATGATCGAGCGGCGCGGCGCGAAGGTCTCGTCGCTCGGTCACGACGCCTACCACGTGATGCGCACGGCATCGTGGACGAGGCTGATGCTGCTATTCGGGGCGGCATACCTGATCGCGAACTTTCTGTTCGCGGTCGCCTACTGGGCCACCGGCGCGAAGGTCATCAACTCCGACGGTTTTCACGATCTGTACTGGTTCAGCGTCCAGACCATGGCGACGATCGGGTACGGCTACCTCGCCCCAGGCGACGACGTCGCGAACGCGATCGTCACCGTCCAGAGCTTCGTCGGGATCGTGATGGCCGCAATAATCACCGGCATCTTCTTCTCTCGGTTCTCCACCCCCCGCGCGCGAGTGCTGTTCGGCAGGAAGGCGATCGTCGGCACGTACGATGGCCAGCGCTCGCTGCTGTTCCGCATGGCGAATGAGCGCTCGACCGCCATCGTGGAGGCGTCGATCCGCGCCTACATCGTCCGCGACGACAAGCTCGCCAATGGTGAGTTCATCCGCCGCGTTCACGACCTGACGTTGCGCCGCAGCACGTCGCCGATCTTCGCCCTGTCGTTTCTCGCCACGCACGTGATCGACGACAAGAGCCCGCTTGTGGGCGCAACCGCGGACAGCCTGCGCGGTGCGAACATTAACATCGTCGTCACGTTCACCGGGATCGACGATTCGCTCGCGGCGTCAGTCCACGCCCGTTACATGTGGACGCCGGCAGACATCGTGTTCGACCACCGATTCGTCGACATCTTCAGCGTCGACGCAGTCACCGGCAAACGCTATCTCGACCTCGGGCCGCTACACGACACCGAGCCGGTGGCGCCGCCTACCCCTTGACGGGCAGGTCGGGCTTGAGCTGGATGAACAGCTCGTCGAGCTGCTTCTTGCTCACGTGGGTCGGGCAGTCGGTCATCAGATCGGAGCCCTTCTGCGTCTTCGGGAATGCGATCACGTCGCGCAGCGAGTCGGCGCCGGTCATCAGCATCGCGAGGCGGTCGAGGCCAAACGCGATGCCGCCGTGGGGCGGGGGGCCGTACTTGAACGCGTCGAGCAAAAAGCCGAACTTCTCGCGGCGACCTTCTTCGCTGATCCCGAGCGCCTGGAACGCGCGGTCCTGCAGCTCGCTTCGGTGGATACGGATCGAGCCACCGCCGACCTCGACGCCGTTGAGCACGAGGTCGTAAGCACGCGCGAGGACCTTACCCGGGTCGGTGTCGAGCAGGTGCTCGTCCTCGACGCGCGGCGACGTGAACGGATGGTGCGCGGCGGCGACCTCGCCGTCGTTGATCTCGAACAGCGGCGGATCGGTCAGCCACATGAACTGCCACTCGCCCTTCCTGATAAGGCCGAGCTTCTCGCCGATGTAGTGGATACGGATCGCACCGAGGCACGCGTTGGCGACCTTCGCCTTGTCGGCGACGAAGATCAGCGTGTCGCCGACCTGCGCTCCGGCGATGCGATTGATCTCGGCGCGCGACTCGTCGGTGAAACCCTTGAGGCCCTGCCACTGACCGCCCTCCTGGAGGCGCGCCCACGCCGCCTTCGCGCCGAACGACTTCGCGAAATCGTTCAGACCGTCGAGGATCGAGCGCGGCAGTTTGTCGGGTGGGCCGGGAACGCGCAAGCATTTCACGATACCGCCGCTCTGCACGGCGCCCTCGAACACGCGGAAGCCGCACGTCTTGGCCGCCTCGGTTACATCGCACAGCGTGAGATCGCAGCGAAGGTCGGGCTTGTCGACGCCGTACTTCGCGATCGCCTCCGCGTACGGCATGCGCCGCAGCGGAACCTTGATCTCGACGCCGAGCACCTCGCGCCACAGCGTGGAGATCAGGCCCTCCATCATGTCCTGCAAGATCTGCTCGTTGACGAACGACATCTCGATGTCGATCTGGGTGAACTCGGGCTGGCGATCGAGGCGCAGGTCCTCGTCGCGGAAGCAGCGCACGATCTGGAAGTAGCGCTCGTAGCCCGCGACCATCAGCAGCTGCTTGAAGATCTGCGGGGACTCGGCGAGTGCGTAGAACTGGCCCGGGTTGAGACGCGAAGGCACGAGGAAGTTACGCGCGCCTCCCGGCGTGTACTTCACCATGAACGGCGTCTCCATCTCGAGGAAGCTGTTCTTGCCGAGGTAGTCACGCGTCACGCGCGTGATCGCCGAGCGCATCATCAGATTCTTCTGCAGCTTGGGACGCCGCAGATCGAGGTAGCGGTACTTGCCGCGCAGCTGTTCGTTGGTGTCGATCGAGTCGTCGATCTGAAACGGCGGCGTCTCTGCGCGCGAGAACACTTCGATACCCTTGATCCAGACCTCGACCGCACCGGTCCTGAGCTTGTCGTTGAGCATCTCGCCGCGCGAGCGCACCTCGCCGATGATGCCGATGCACCACTCCGAGCGCAGCTCGCGTGAGGTCTCGTGCGAGGGCTTGTCGAACGACTCGTCGAACACGAGCTGGGTGACCCCATCGCGGTCGCGCAGGTCGATGAACACGCAGCCTCGGTGATCTCGGTAGGACTTCACCCACCCGGTCAGCACGACCTGCTTGCCGACATCACCGGCGCGCAGGGCGCCACAGCTATGGGTCCGGGTATGCGTGGCGAGGAACACACTCATGGAGGGGGCACTCTACCGGTTTCCCACCGAACCGGTGCGATCCCTGCGTACATGCGTTTTTTTCAATGGTTGCGATCAGATGAGATCCCTTGGGGGGTCAGGAATTTGATCCATCGCGAAGCGGCGCGATAGCATTTTAATCGTCGGGAGAGAGCGGGTTGGGGGCAGAGACGGGCGACCTGCGGGGATCCGCGGGAAGGCTCCAGGTGCGTTCAAAAACGCGCTCCGTCACATCACTTAGATATGTGCTGAAATAAGAGGAGTTACCCGATTGAGCGAAGCGCTCCACGAACGTGGGCACGCGTTACATATGCCCGCTACTCCATCGCCATGCGTCGATCCGTGTTCTGTCGTTGAGACCAACGACACGAGCAGCTACGCGCTGGCACTGGCCGAAGCGCTTCGTAAGAAGCGAGGTAGCACCGAGACTGCACCGGAGATCGTCGAAGCCCAGGACAGCCTGGAGCGACGTATCCGTGCGCACCTCGCGAAGGGCCGCGTTGCCGTTACGCTGACCGATAACCGCTACACCATGATCTCGGTGCGCCGTCTCGCGAAGGAGAAGCGCTACGAGGTCCGCCTCCACCACATGTTCTGCGACGCAGATCCGGTGATCACGCGGGCACTCGCGCACTACATTGCGGATAACGATCCGGATGCGTCGCGCGTGCTCGGTGACTTCATCGATCAGAACTCGGGCCACGTCCGTGGTCGGGCGCGGCGCCAGCCGACCCAGTTGATCCTCACGGCGGGTGAGCATCACGACCTGCGCCAGATCTACGACGATCTCAACGCCCGCTACTTCGACGGCAAGATCGACGCAGTGATCACGTGGGGCCAGCGCAACGGCGAGCCGCGCCGCCGCAACTCGGTCAAGATGGGCAGCTACGCCGTCGAGGACCGGCTGATCCGCATCCACCGGTCCCTGGACCGGGCGTTCGTGCCGAACTTCTTCGTCGCGTGGATCGTCTTCCACGAGATGCTGCATCAGGTGCACGACATCCGCTTGAAGAACGGCCGCCGGGAGTTCCACTCCAAGGAGTTCATGGCCGACGAGGCGATGTACGAGCACTTCGACGAGGCCAAGATGTGGGAACGTCGCCACCTCGACGCGCTGCTCACCTACTGACCACGGGGCAATCGGCCCTCTGACGCGCTGCGTGCAAAAGAAAGTCGGATCGAATCGCGACTGACTTGTTTATGCTCCGCGCCGGAGGGCAGCCATGGGTGACGTTGTCAGCGAGCGGAGGAGCAGGTTGCGGGTACCGGTGCAGGGTGTGGCGGTCTGCTACGGCGACTACCTGCCGATGCGAGGCACGATCGAGAACCTCTCGAGTAGCGGTGCATTGATCAACCTGTTCGGCACACCGGAGGGCGATACGCTCGAGCTCGAGCTCAAGCTCGGTCATAGCAGCGGTCGCGTCACGGGGCGCTCCGTTCGTGTCGAGCGCGGCCCGTCTCGCACGCGGATCGCTCTGATGTTCGATCAGCTGGACGAGCACGCGCGCGCCGCGATCGACGCTGCGATCGAGCACGCGATGATCGCGGCCGAGCGCAAACCCGTACTCGTCATCGATGACAATCTCAGCCGCCGCTCCACGCTGGTCGCGCTGCTCGAGAGTCATGGCATGACCCCGATCCCCGCGAGCACTCCCCTCGACGCGATCGCGGTGCTGATCAACCCGCAGCTCGCCGTCAGCGTCGCACTACTCGCGCCGAGCTTTGGCCACTCGATCGACGCGCTCAATCATCTCGTCTCGGACAGCTTCCCGTGGGTGCGCGCCGCCGAGATCTCCGACGATCCTTATGCGTCCCTCGACCGTGCTGAGCGTGCATGGTCAGGGACTGACATCGCACGCCTCGCCCGCGCGATCGCGTAGCGACACCCGGCGACACGTGCCGTGTTGCCGCAAGACGACAGCGTGTCTGTCCTGCGTCGGTTATCGTCGATGATCGCGGACCATTTCGGACACTTGCGGCGGCGCACCGCGTGCACGGCACCCGTCCCAATGCGATCTCTCGTGGTGGCTGCGGCGCTGACGCTCACGACCACGGCGTTCGCGGGCGGCAAGCCCGCCGGCATCATCGTGCCGCCGATGGAGGCCGAGGTTGGAATGGGCACGCCGGTCGGCGCGACAAGCCCGCTGTCGAACAGCACGGAGCTTCGCGTCGGCGCGCACTGGGCATCACTCGCGTGGAAGCCGACGCGGTTAGACGTCGGTATCGGGTTCGCGGGCTCGTATCGCACGCAGCCCGCCAGCAGCGCGCTCGCACGCTCGAGCGATCAGCTCGGCGACGAATCGGTGTCGCTGAAGGGTCTGTATTTCTCGCTCGCGTATGCGATCGAGAGCCATCGCTACTGGCGCACGTGGCTCGGTGCTCGCGTCGACACGATGACCGGCAGCTATCAAGGTCGCACGCTGAACGTCGTCGGCGGCGCGGTCCGGATCGGTGCCGAATTCTTCGCGGCGGGTGCGGCCGCGTCGGGTGACCGCAATGTGTTCGCGATCATCGCGGGAGCGTGGGCGCTCGGTGTGTACGTCGAGGGCACGGCCCGCACGCTGCCCGACGAGCTCGGCCCGGTCGGCGTCGCGGCCGGCGTGTCGATGCGCGTGCCGTTCATCCTCGCCGTCGTAGATTAGTGCGGATCACCCCGGCGGCTCGACGCGTTTTGCGTCGAGGATTGTCCCGTCGACGAGATGGTCGACGAGCGCATCGGCGTCCGACTCATCGAGCGCGCCGTACCAGACTGCGTCTGGATAGACGACGGCATTGGGACCGTCGAAGCACGGGCCGAGACATGCACACGCGGTCGCGAGCGCGCCGGTTGCGCGACGAGCGACGAGCTTCTGCTGGACGCGTGCGAGAAGCTCTACGTTTCCACGTGTCCCACATGCAGGCTTTCCGCTCGCAATGGTGTTCGTGCACACGAACAGGTGACGCATTCTGCAAGATCGTAGGTGAGTGCCGCGACGTGTCAACGCTCGCGGGCTCAGCGTATTTCCGCCGACGAGAAAAACTGTTCGCGATCGCTTCCCTGCGGCTGCTTCGTCGGCCACCATCCCGTCCGGGGAAAAGGGGTGACTCCGCAACATCACATTATCAAGGAGACATCCGAGACGCTGTCTCGGCTGCTCCAAGACGAGTTCAAGCGCAATGGCTACAAGCGCGTGCACATCGTCGAGCAGGCACCGAAGCCCGATGCGATCGAGGGCAAGCTGCCTGCTGTCTCCGTCTACCTGTATCAGATGTCGATCGATCCCGAGGGATACGACGCGACGCCACACAGCGAGCTCGTCGAGGTTCCCCAGGAAGACGGCTCGATCAAAGAATTCTTTCGCCGCCGCCGCCTGTGGGTGCGCCTCGATTACTTGATGTCCGCGTGGGCGCAAACTCCCGAGGACGAGCAACTTCT
>JAYVWH010000606.1:0-5251 GCA_043786265.1 Kofleriaceae bacterium
CGTCCCCACGTACGGATCACGCGCGGTTGAGTCCCACGATACACGTCGCCAGTGGCGTGCACGACAAGGTCCCACGGTTCGAGCACGAGGCGCGGCCGCTCTCCCGGCACCAGCTCGTAGCGGAGGCCACGAGGCGCGGTCTTCGCCTTGCGCAGGCGCAGCGTCAGCAGAACGTTGTAGAGGTCGATCGGGTTGAGCGTGAAGCGATCCGCGGCGAGCAGCGACGCGGCCTGCATCTGGCCGAACGCACGCAGCCAGCGCAGCGGCACGCTGCGCGACTTCACGGTGCCACCCGCGCTCGACAGATCGATCGTCGTCGCGCGGAAGCTGCGCACACGCGTGATCGCGCTGATCGCCTCGGTGCCGAGCTCGACAAAGCTCGTGCCATACGCGCGGCCGCCGTCGCCGGCATTGTCCGCGTCGACGAGCGCAGCCGGGCGGCGTAGCACCAGCTGCGCGTAGGTCGATTCGTCGCGCGACATCACCTCGAAGCGCAATGCATCAGCACCGACGGTAAGAACGGGGTCGAGCGGATCCTCGGACTTCGCAGCGACGCTGTACTGGAGCGCGAGGTACTCCTTCTGCGCCTCCCACACGGCCTTGGACACGCCCTTGCCGCGCTCGATCAGATACTGGAGGTAGTCGGCCCGATCGGTCGCCTTGCGGCGCAGATCGCTACCGAGGACATCGCCGATCGCGAGCAGAGCATCGCGCACGACCCCCGGACGATGGAGACGCGCCGCGAGGCTGGTACCTCCGCGGTTCGCGTCGACGGGGAGCGTGATGCGGACGGCGCCGTCGGCGGCAACCACGGTCTTCACCGCGGTGAAGGACACCGGGATGTCGAGCTTTTCGCTCATGAGCGAGCTCCTGTCGGACGACGGTCACTCATCGTCGTCCTCCTCGTCGTCGGAGTCATCGTCGTCTTCGTCCTCGTCGTCCTCCACGACCTCATCGGCATCGTCATCGCCGTCGTCGTCATCATCAGCGTCTTCGTCAGCACCAGCGTCGTCTGCGCTGGCACTTGCGGCGCCACCGGCGGCCTGCTCCCCGCCCTTGTCCTGATTCTCGGCGAACGCCTTGGGCACGGCGCGGAGCAGACGCTTCAGCGCCTTCCACGCGGCCAGCTTGACTGCATCTGGCTCGCTCTCCGTGTTGTGAATTCGCTCGAGCGCGACCGACGCTTGGTCACCGCCGACGCGGCCAAGTGCCGCAATGGCAGCGAGGCGCGCCGGATCCTCTCCCGGCTGTGTCGCGACCGCGATCAGCTCGGCGACGCGCTTGCCTTGCAAACTCACGGCAAGTGCCCATGCACGTGTCGACGGCTCTGCGATCACTGGCGTCGCCAGCTGTGGCCACGCCGCCAGCGCCAGTGGCGCGATCGTCGTCGCATCCGCGCGTGCACCGATCGCGCGCACGGCGGCGACAGCGGATGCAGGCTGCTTTACGGCGAGCGCGGCCGCCGCGACCGCGCGCACCTCGCGATCACTATCGCCAACGAGCTTCGCCAGGCTCGCGAGCGACGATCCGGAACCGGCCGCAGCAAGGACTTCCACCGCCTCGCGGCGGACACCAATCGGCGTCTTCTGCGCGTCGCCCGCGGCGTTGGTCGCTGCGGACTCGACGGCTACGGCACCTGCCGCACCAACCCGACGCGCCGCCCACAGCGCCGCGCGCCAGGCGTGCCCTTCGTCGACCAAGCGATCGATACCCGTACGTGGGCCGTTCTGCGCTGCACGGAAACCCGTCTCGCTGTGAGCGACCGCCGCGGCGACCGCATCGGCGAGGGGACGCGCGCCATCACCGCCGTACCCCGCAATCCACGCGGCTTCCGCGCGGGGCCGCGGATCTTTGCCGCGCAGCGCGGCCTCCAGCTGCGGCCGCGGCAGCTCACCGCGCCGGATCAATCCTTCGCGCAGCATCTTGCGAACATCAGCGCTGTTCACGCTGCCGAGCCGCTCGACGAGCGTGCCCGCATCGCCCGACGCCGCGAGGTAGCGTGCAGCGGGGGCACTGATGTGCTCGTGCGGAGAGCCGAGTGCGTACAGGCTCAGACGCGTGCGATCGCCGTGCAACAGCTTGCCGAGCGACTGGACCGCAGCCTGCCGAATTCCGTAGTCGTCGTCGGCGAGCAGCTCTGCGAGCACCGGCTCGCTCGACGCTGCGAGCGCGAGCCCGAGCTCCGCGATCGCGTGGGAGCGGACCTGGCTCTGCGCCTCGCGATCAGCCGCGACCTTCTCGACGATGCCGATCTGACCCGCGTAACGCAGCCCCGTCAGCGCGCGGAGACGGGCCGGACCGTTACCGCCGAGCGCAAGTCGCTCGAGGCGCAGCCGGATCTCGTTGCCGTCGTCACCATGCAGCGACGGCAGTAGCCGACCGAGTGCCTCGACCGCCGCCGGCATCTGCGTTCGCGCGATCTCGTCGTCGGGCGCCGGATCGAGTAGCGGCAGAAGATGATCGAGCGCGCGCTTGTCGCCGAGCGAACCGAGCGCGAGCAGAGCCCGCTCCTGCTCGTGGGGCTCTCCCGCCTTGGCGACGAGCAGCAGCGGCTGGAAGGCTTCGGGACGCTTGCGAGCCGCAAGCCCGAGCGCGGCGGGAAGCACCAGCTCGCGACGGCCACCGCGCAGTGCGGCGTCGAGCGCGGCGAGCGTGGCACCGGGCACGTACTCGGCACGCAGCGCGAGTGACTCGGCAGCGGCGACGCGCACGGCCGGATCGCGGTCGGACAGGAGCTTCGCGAGGATGTCCTCAGCGCCGCGGTCGTCGGCGTCACCGAGCAGCGTGGCCACGCGGGTACGCACGCTCACCAGCGCGCTCCTGGCTGCCTCGGCGAGGAACGGCAACGCGAGGGCCTCGCGGTAGCGGGTACGCGTGCGCCCGTCGGGCAACACCTGCGCACGTACCGTGCGATCGGTGAGGACCGATGACAGCGCGGCGAACGCGAACGGCGAGATTGTCTCGGCCTCGGCTTCCTTGCCGGCCGTGACGTTCGTCACCAGCCGCACGAGCGCCGGCGCCGCCACCGGGTGGCCCAGTGCGGCGAGCGCATTGATCAGCGCGGGACGCTGGGTGCTGCGCTCGAGATCGTCGTCGAGCCGGAGTGCGATTGCTTGGGCCGCCGCCTTCGCACTCGCCTCGCGGTCCGCGAGCGACACGAGCGCCTCGAGCGCCGACGTCGCGTGATTGTCGTCGCGGAGGAACGCGCCGAGGACATCGATGCCGAGCGGATTGCCCTTGCGCGCGAGCGCGACCGCCGCCCGCAGCCGAAGGTCGGCGTGCTCGCTACCGAGGGCCGCGACAAGTGCATCGATGATCGCTGGTGTCGGGTTGGCCGCGCTCGCGAGCTGTGTGATCGCCGCGAGCCGGACGTCCCCGTGCTTGCTGCGTGACGCGATCAGCTGCGGTTCGGCGCTACCCATCGAAAACAGCCGCTCGAGACGTAGCGCCGCATGCGCACGAACCTCGGAGTGCTCGGCGTCGATCGCCCCACGGATCAGCGCGATCGCCCGCTCGTCACCTTCGATCGCCAGCGGCAGCAGCTCGTCGATCGCATCCTTGCCGAGGTCCGGCGCGGCAGCGATCGCCATCGCGAGAGGTGCGAGGGCGCCGTGCGGATACAGCGACCGCAGCGCGGCCATCGACGCCTGGCGCACGAGGTGATGTGGATCGCCGACCGCATGCTCGAGGACCGGCAGCACAGCCTCGGTGCCGACAGCCTCCTCGCGTGCGAGCTCGACGAGCCGCCCGACCGCATCGCGACGCACCCGATGGGTCTCGTCGGCATCTCCGCGTGCCGGTGCCTGGCGCACGAGCCCCGCGTAAACGCCGAACACGAGCCGTTGAGCCGCAGCGATATCGATCGACTCCGCGCCGCCTCCGGCGCCGCTGCGCGGGTCGGCAGAGCCTCCCGTTGCGATCCCCGATGCGCCGCCCTGCCCCGCACGCAGGAACAACTTCGCGATGCCCTCGAGCTCGGTGGCCTCGGGGTCACGCTTTTCGGTGGTGACAAGCCGTCGCAGCCAGCCTGGTCGCCGCGCGACGCGGCCCTCGAACGAGAACCCCGTGTTCGGTGCGGGCGAGCCACCGCGCGCCTGCGGACCGGCGAGCCGCAGGGCCTCGCGCCAGAACGTCGCCGGCTGGTTACGAACCGCGAGAACCTGCGCCGCGGCGTAACGTGTGGCCGCCTCGTCGCTCGCAATCGCGTTGCGCAACACGTCAAGGATCGCCGCGCGGCGTGGTGCCGGCGGCCAGTCCTTCATGTCGGCGACCTTGTCCGGCTTGCGTGGGCCAACGATCTCGGCGATTGCCTCTGCATCGAGCGGCGTGCCCGACGCGCGTCGCTCGAACAAGCGCGCCGCCGCGAATCGGATCTCGGGATTCGGGCTCGCCATCGCATCGACGAGCAAATCCGGCGCAATGCCCGCCTCGGCGAGTGCTGCATCGCGCGCGACGATCACCGAGAAGGCCAGATCCTGGATCTCGCGGTCGCGATCCTCGAGACCCTGGCGCAAGCCGCGCACGCCATCGGGGCCGAGCGCGACGAAGCCGACGATCGCGCCGATGCGCAACGGGCGATGATCGTGTCGCTGTGTACCGGCGAGCACTGGTAGCGCGCGCAAGTCGCCGACCTTGGCGAGGCCCTCGCCGCCCCACGACCGCACCGGCAGATCGTTGTGCCCGAGCAGCGACAGCAGCGCGACCAGTGCGGCCTCGTGTCCGGGCCGCGCCGCCGTGGCGATGCCGCGTGCGGCCATCTCGCGCACGACAAGATCGTCGTCGGCGATCAGGCCTTCGAGGTAGCGCAGTGCACCGATGTCGCCGATATCGGCGAGCGCGGCGGCCGCGCGGTGGCGGATCACGTCCGGCGGCCGATTGATGTCGGTCTTCGGGATCGACAGGATGCGCTGCATCGGCGACACCGCGCGCGCATCGCGGCGCTTGCCCGCGAGCTCGCCTGCCTTGACCTGCAGCTCCCAGAAGATGCTGTTCCACGCGAGCGCAAATCCTTCGGCGTCGGTCGGCGCGACGGTATCGAGCGACTCGATCGCCGCGAGGTGAACCGCCGGGATGTCTTCCTTGATCAGCTCGACAAGCCGCGCTCGCACGCTCGCTGCCAGCGCCTTGGCCGCTGCCTTCGCGCCGGTCGCACGAACCGCGGATGCGGGCGAAGCCATCGCCGCGACGATGACGTCCGTCGGGATCACGACTTCGCTACCGTCGTCGGGTTGCGTCGCGTAGACATTGAATG
>JAYVWH010000607.1:0-4207 GCA_043786265.1 Kofleriaceae bacterium
GATGCGATGATCATGAGGCTCGGCGGATCGATGCCTCCGTCAGCGCTGCTGATGCCGATCGTCCTGCGCGACCGCGTCGTCGCAGTTGTCGTCGCGCACCGCGTCCACAGCGACCTCAAGCTCGTCGATGTCACCGAGCTGCTGCCGCTCGCCGCCGGTGCCGCCGATGCCCTCGGTCGCTTGATCGTCAAGCACAAGTCCGCTGGCTATCGCGCACCCGCGTCGGGTGCTCCCAGTGTCGAGTTCGACCGCGTCGATACCAAGAGGATCGTACGCAAGGACGCCGACTGGAGCGCGCCGTCGCAACGCCCGTCGATCCCCGACCTCGTTGTCGCCAGTGAGCCCGTCGAGCCGGCACTGCCGATCAGTCACGTGCTCGATCAGATCGAGGCCGCCGGCGAGGGCGGCGCCGACGCCGCGATCGCGAACGCGGTCGAGCGCGCGCAGGAGACGCTCGGCGAGCTCGCGAAGCGATTTCCCGGCAAGCTGCGCATCGATCGGTTCGCGGTGGCGGGGCGCCCGCTGCGCGCCGGCCAGTACGGTGGTTTGCTCGAGCTGCTCGTCCGGCTCGGCGCCGCGGCCGGCGAGGTCATCATCGACCGCATGAGCTCGCCGCAGCGCGATATCCGGTTCTACGCGACCGTCTGTGCGGCAGAGCTGCGGCCGCGCAACGCGGTGTTCGCGCTCGTCGAGCGCCTGTTCGATCAGGACTACGGCGTCCGCAGCATGGCCACCGAGGCGCTCGCCGGATATCCGGTCGCCGACATGACTCACGCGCTACCGCGTGCTCGCCGCGCACTGCACTCGTCGGATCCAGAAACCGTCGCGGCCGCAACCACAGCGCTGGTCCAGCTCGGTGACGTCGACGCGATCGATGATCTGATCGGCGCTATCGAGCGTGGTGACCGCGGCGCAGAGCATGCCCGCAAGGCCCTCGTCGGACTGACCGCGCAGGATTTCGCCCTCTCGGAGCGCAAGTGGCGCAAGTGGTTCGACGGTTCGCGGCGCCGGCATCGCGTCGAGTGGTTGATCGAGGGGCTCGGCCACAAGGACGACACGATCCGCGAGGCTGCGATCAACGATCTGCGCCGCCTCACCGGCGAATACTTCGGCTACCACCACGATCTGCCGCGCAAGGAGCGCGAAGCCGCGGCCGAGCGCTGGTCGAGCTGGTGGCGAGAGACCGGAATGCGGCGCTTCGTCCAGCGGGCCGACGACGAGCGCCACCGTCCAACCGGCATCTTGCCGGTCCGCAAGGACTGACGCTACAGCGTGGTCGTCACGTGCGGTGCATTCGCCGGCGGCTCGGGCGGCGGCGGCACGACCGTCACCTCTTGCGTGGTGCGACGTTTGCGCTTCGGAGCGCGGGTCGCGAACGCGCCACCACCCACGGCAGCGCCAATGCCGACGAGCAGCGACAGGCTCGCACCGAGCAGCAGCTTGCCGGCATCGAAGCTACCGGCCATGCGTACGGTCGCAACGCGGTCAGCGAGAGATCGTCGCGGGCTGAGCGACGGTGCGCTCGGACTTGTTCGGAGGCGTTCAGGTGACGATCGTACGGGCCGTATCGATGACGTCCGGGGACCCGGGCGGCAACGCACGCGCGTCGCTGCGGCGCGCACGCACGTGTAGCACCCACGCACCGTCCGGCAGCGGGTGCATGCCGATCTGGTCCGGGATCGCATGCAGCCGCTCCGCGACACCGAGGTCAGCGCATACGGCCGAGGTCAAGCCAACGCCGGCGGCCGGCACGCCGTGGACCAGCGCGAGCGCGATCTCGATGTGCTGGCCAAAGTAGTCGAGCCGGCCGCCTTGCGTGAGTGCCATGAGCGGGCCGCGGTGAACGACAACCCTGACGTTCAGCTTTGCCGTGATCGGATTCGCGTCGACGGCGGACTGCAGCGCGAGCGCGGCCTCGACGGCAGGTCCCGGTCGCTCGAACGCGGCGAGCGCGAGGCCACCGAACGTCTTCACGAGCGAACCGCCGTATTCCTTGGCGAGCGCAGACACGGTATCGAAGAACCGCGCTGCTACCGGGAACGCCTTGTTGTCTCCGAGCTCGGCGAACAGCCGCTGCGCATCGTCGACCTGTGCGACCAGCAGCGTCGCCTGCGTGACCGCCATCAGCCGGCCCGGCGCGAGCGCTTGATCGGGGAACAGCTCGCGGAACGCCGCGATCGACATCGCGCGGGCCGCACTCAGCGCGAACGCGCGGTCGCCCGCCCGCTCGACGCGCACCAGGATCTCGCGCTCCGCGGGGTTCACCAGCGTCAGCAGCTGGTCGCCCGCGGTCAGCGGCGGCAGGTCCGTCTTCTCGCCGAGCATGATGTCGACACGGCGAACACCACCCGATGCCGTCACGCGGAGATCGTGACCGCGTGTCAGCTGCGGGCTACGCACCATGTAGAACCCGGCGGTGAGCGTCAGCGGCAGCGCGAACCGCTCGCCGGGCTGCAGGCGCACCTGTGCCGCGACGTGGGGGAAGTGCGCTGGACCGCCGATGCAGTACGTCCGCGTCTCGACGTTGCGAATGTCGGGGCTCGCTCGAAACGCGAGCTCGATCGCACGGCTGAAGTCGACCTCGTAGTCGAGGCTGCACGCACCGCATGAGGCGTGCTCCTCGATCTTGCGCAACGAATCAACGACTGTTGACGGGATCCGGCAGGACGGGCAGATCACGTCCCACACCATCGCGAGCGCACCGTCCTTCGCGGCGTGCAGCGTGGCCTCGATCATCGCTTCCTCGGGACCGTTGAATTTGCTGGCGAGCTCGATGGGCCGGATCCGCGCAACGTCCTGATCCGACGCGTGCAGAAGGTACGACGACAGTGCGTCGACCGCGCGATCATCGATGCCTGCCGACCGCAACTTGGTGCCCGCTTGCTCGACGCGCGCGCGCGCCGAGGGGGGCAGCACGATGTCGGGATCGATCGGATCGACCTCGGGTGACGGCCCGGACGACAGGATCCGATCGAGGCGCTTGTAGACCTTGTCGAGCTTGCGCTTGTATTTGACGCCGATCTCCCATTTCGAAAGCACACGCGCGAGCACGCCGCGTGGCTCGAGCCGCACGATGTTACGCAGCTTTGTGCCACCGCCCGGTGCGGGCTCGAGCTGGACCTCCGATACGTACCAGCGCAGCACGCCCTTCTCGAACACCCGCAGCACCACGTGACGGCTACCCTCGATCCACTCGTACGGATGTTCTTTCCACTTGAGAGCGAGACCTGCGACACGCTGGTGTCCCGTCATCGACGATGACGCGCGGGCGCCCTTCGTCGATTCGATCTCGAACTGCACGGGGGCAAGGCCGGTTGCGCGGTTCATCTTCTCGGTGTTCGACACGAAGGGCCACAGCGCCTCCGGCGACGACTGCAGGTCCCACTCGAACGTGTACGTCTGGACCGCGCTCTCGCTCACGACCGGCGCCGCCGGGTGCGCCGTGATCAGTGCTGCCGTGCCTTCGCACATCTGCTCGATGACGGCGAGGAGCTCGGCGGCATCGGCCGGTCGTTGCTTGGCATCCTTCGCGAGGCACTTCGCGACGAGTGCGGAGACCGCAGGGCTGACCTCGGCGACGAGCGAATCGAGGCGCGGCGGCGGTTCGCGCAGATGCTCCAGGATCACCGTCATCTGGTTGTCGTCGTGCGTGATGAACGGCGGCCGTCCCGCGATCAGGGCGAACAGACAGCAGCCGAGCGCGTAGACGTCGGTCGCTGGCGTCACGGTCGTTCCCTGGCACTGCTCGGGCGACATGAACTCGGGCGTGCCGAGCACCGTGCCCTCGCGCGTCGCGCCCTCGGGCACCGCACCAGAGCTGCTCTCGACGAGCCGAGCGATGCCGAAGTCACCGAGCTTGATCACCTGGCCGGCTGGCGACGACTCGAGCTCGATGCCGGCGCGCACGAACATCATGTTGTCGGGCTTGATGTCGCGGTGAACGATACCGAGCCGATGCGGCTCGCTCAGCGCACGGCAGGTATCGGCGACGATCGATAGCGCGAGTCGCTCGGGCAACTTGCGCAGCCGGCGCAGCGCACCGGCGACGCTCCCACCCTCGACGAGCTCGAGCACGAGGTAGTGGATGCCCTTGTCCTCGTTGAGGTCGATGTAGTTTGCGATGTACGGGCTCCCGACCTTCGCGAGCACGCGGCCTTCCTTGCGGAACCGACGCAGCAGCTCGGCATCGGCAGCGACCTCGGGACGC
>JAYVWH010000608.1:0-3878 GCA_043786265.1 Kofleriaceae bacterium
GTTGCGCGAGACGATCGGTCGCTATCACCAACCACCGACGCCTGGGGATGTCGATCCAAACGGCGGCAATCCGCGCTTGCGCTCCTCGTACTCCGATTCGGTGTCGCTCGCGCTCGATGGCCAGTTCTCCGGCGGCTGGTCGGGGAGCCTTGCCGGCTTCTACACGAAGGGCGAGCTCCTCGGGGTTCGGCTCGACAGCGACCTGATGGACTTCAAGCACCTCGGCGGGCTCGGCCCGACATTTTCATTGCTGCTCGAGAAGCAGCTCGGGCTCGCGTTCTATCGCGAGAATCTGGGTGCTGCGCGCAACTATGGCACCGAGCTCCTCATCAAGCGGGTGACGCCAGCCTGGACGTTGCTTCTGTCCTACACCCTGGCGCGTGCGCAGCGTCACGATGGGCCGGGCAAGGGCTGGCGGCCGTTCGAGCTGGATCAGCGACACAACCTGAACGTGGCCGTATCGCGCAAGGTCGGTGCATGGCGGCTCGGCGCGCGCGTTCAGGCCGTCTCGGGGATGCCGTACTCGCCGGTGATCGGTTCGAGCCCGGATGGGGGGCCTGTCTACGACCCCTACAGCGGGCAGTTGCCGGCGTTCTTTCAGTTCGATGTGCGCATCGATAGAGCCTGGCCCCAGTGCTGGGGCGCGGTCGACCTCTACTTCGACATCCAGAACATCACGAACCGTCGCAACATCGAGGGCCGCGAGGCCGACGAATTAAACGAGAGCGACGTCGACATCCGAGGTCTACCGATCATGCCGTTCATCGGCGTCGAGTTCATTCCCTCGTAGTATCCTCCGACGGAGATGTCCCGCTGGCCGTTGATCGCGCTCGCGCTCAGCGGCTGCGACTTCGTGCTCGGCCTCGAGGCGGTCGATGACCCGCCGATCGCGGTGACGGGCACCTACCGTTACCGCACGGTCGTCAACGATTCGGCGTTCGAGCCGTCGCCGGTCGAGGAGATCCTGCCGGTCGGCAGCTTCGGGCTCGAGGCAATCCTCGACGATGGGACCGAGTCTCCGCTCCAGTATCGCGCGGACGGAACGTTTCGGTTTCCGATCGCGTTTGCGGGGCAGGGCTACCGGCTCCGCCTGTTGATCGATGGGGTCACCGGCGAGTGGCAGCACTCCGCGCCCACCCTCGTGCTCGGCAACATGTCTGCGGGGCACCGCAACCGGCGGCCCGTCGTCCAGTCGACGATCCAGTTCAATTACATGCCCGCGACCGTTGGACGGACCGCAACGGTCGCGACGACCGGGCTGTACACGATCAGCGATACGGCGATGGCCGGCCCAGTCGTCAGCTTCGACTGGCGGCTCGCATCACCGACGTCGGCTGCGCTGCTCGGCATGCTCGAGGCGGACGAGCACGATCGAGCCTACGCGATCGAATTCGAGGCGACGACGACGGGGAATTCTCCGGCGTGGTCGCGCTATCACGCGGTCGCGTCGGATTCGATCACCCTGGCGCCGGGGATGATAGCGACGCTTCCGCAGCCTGTGGCGCAACCGCCGAACAGCTGCATGCACGTTCTGAGCAACAGTGCGGACGAAGCGATCCGAATCTCAAATACGCATCCGCGCGATTACTACGAGACCCGCGGCGACTGGATCGCGTTCGCGATGCCGGCGCCGAGCTTCGTGGGCACCGCCGGGGCCCACTACCCGGCAATCTGCGGCTACGTCACCGCGAAGAACCTCGACATCACACCGTCGTTTTACGATCCGTATCCCGGCACCACCTTGGTCGCCGAAGCCGCGACGATCTCGACGTTCCTCGTGCAGCTCGGCGGCGCAGCATCGACGGGCATCTCGAACGTCACGCGCGTCTACGCAGTGGCCGACCGCGGTAACCCGGCGAGCTGCAATCCGGCGACTGCCAGCCTCGAGGCGCACATCGGTATTCCCGGCGCGTTCGAGCTCGACGGCATCAGCCTCGATTCCGACAACGTCGAGATCCCAGCGCCGCAACAAGCGCCGACCCTGCAGTGGCGCATCCTCGCGGACGGTCCGGTCGATTACACGAGCGTCAGCCTGCAGGAGCTGCGCGCGATCAACGGCAAGACGATTCTGATCCCGCGCTGGTCGGCGGTCACAACCACGACGAGTGCGATCATCGAACCCTCGGAGCTCGAAGTCGGACACACGTACATCGTGCAGGTCCAGGCCGCGATCGGCAGGCCCAATGCGGCGAGCGGAGATCTAATGACGATCGCTCCACCGTTCGAGCTGTCATCGATCTGGACGCACACGTTCGTCGTGCGTTAGCGGTGCGCGTGTACGCGGCACGCGCGCTTTGCGGCAACTAGCTGTTTCGTGGCACAAAAGTCAGGCTGCGGGCGCCGACCAGGTGGGGCCCAGCAGGGACGAACAGCGCCAGGTGGGTGCCATCGGGGGCGTACTGCTGGATGCCACCGTCATCGATCACGTAGAGCAGTCCATCGGGGCCGACTTCGAGGCCGATCGGGTGCGCGAGACCGGTCGCGAGCACGGTGGGGACGTCGCCTTCGAAGCGCACCAACGTCCCGCGCTCGTAGTCGGTCACGAACAGTGCATCCGCGATGCGCGCAACGCCGGTGGCATTCGCGATCTGATCCAGCGTGCCGAACCGGCTGACCATCGTGCCGAGCGCGACATCCCAGATCTGCATTGCCGTGCCGGACACCACATCGTGCTCGGTCGCGACGTAGAGCAGGCCGTCGGTACCGAATACGAAATCGTGGGCACCGCGCATGTCGGGATAGCCGACGTCGTGGACCATCGATCCCGTCGCATCGATCACGATCGCGTTGTGCGTGTCATGGCCAAGCACGACCAGCTCGGTGTCGCGGAACAGCAGCTCGACGGGCTCCTCGAGGATCGACGTGTTTCTGTAGAACGGTCCGACGGCTTCTCCCGTCATCGCGAGCCGGGTCACTTCGCTCTGGCCAAAGCCCGCGACGTAGAGCAGACCGTCGGGACCGACCCGCACGCTCGACGGTCGGTCGATCGCTGCGACCTCGCGCTCGAACGCACCGGTCACGCCATCGAACTGCACGATGAGGTTCGCGGTGCGATCGGCGACAAGCATCGCGCTCGGTGGCGGCGCTGCGTCGGTGCATGCGCCGAACATCGCGAGTGCCAGCAACGCAAAACGCCGGGTCACCAGACCCAGCGTACGCGGACGATGTCAGTGGCGATAGTTGTTTGTGACGACTACGCGCCAATGTGACAGCTTCGTCTCGATCTAGCTCGGGAACCGCGTCCAACCCGTCGTCCAGTCGCTGTTACCCACAGCACCGCAGAACGTCGCGCTCTGATCGAAGCCGGTGGGCGGGGTGCCACAGCCGGTGAGCACGGGCGATCCCGCGGCCGGCTTCCAGCTCGGCGCCGTCAGGCTCTTCGGCGCGGTCAGCTGGACGTCGACATCCAGGTGATTCGAGGACACGCCACCGATCGTCGCAGCCTCGTCGAAGCATGCGCCACCGCCGGTCGGGCAATCGTTCTGGGCCGTCGTGCTCATGTCGAAGCCGGCGGGCCAGATCGCCGTCGCATTCGCGCCCTTGAGGAAGTAGGTGTTCGCGAGTCCGAGGGTCGTGCCGTTGTACTGGTTGACCGCCGAGGTCCCATCGACGTCGACCGCGAACTTCGTGAAGTACGCGACGATCGCGTTATTGATCTTGCCGGCCGTGCCGCGGCGAAGGTGAATGCCGGCCTGCGGATCCGCCGTCGCGCCGTCGGGGCCGATCAGCGTGACGTTCCAGAGCTCGGGCGAGCTACGCGGGGTCAGCTCGTTGTCGTTACGGTTGTTGTCCGCCTCGATGCCCTTGTCGCCGCGGCCGAGCTTCTGCTGGACCACGACGAACTGCGCCTTGCCGGACCAGCCGAGATCCCAGTCGAG
>JAYVWH010000609.1:0-9176 GCA_043786265.1 Kofleriaceae bacterium
CGACATTGCCCGCCGCACCACCGCGGGAGATGTGCGTGTCCTCGATCCGCACCAGCTCCTCGCCCTCGCCGGTCTGCACCGATTCGAGCGGGGCGAAGCGCTTCGCGGCGCGACTTGGCGGTGTGCCGTCGGCGTCGAACCATGCGCCCCAGATCGTCGCCTTGCCCACGCCGTTGGCCGGCACAAACAGCGTTTCCCGGATCCACAGGGCGCGCTTGCGGCTCTCGTCGAGGAGCACTGCGAAGTAGATCTCGAACCAGGGGCGCTGGCCGCGCCACAATGGCCTCGTGAGATCCTTAGCCATCTAGAGGACATACATCGTTCCGCTGGGTCGCGCTATATGGTGTCGTTCTGGTGTCCACCGCTGGCGTGCGCCACGGCTCTTACCTGCAGCGTGCGACAAATGACTCTCACCGGAGCACGACTCGAAGTGGCTTCCCGCACTGACGCCAAGAGTCGCCTCCTCGCCGAGCTCGCCGGGACACCCGCGAAGAAGGGCTACGGCATCGCCTACGATCTGCTGCGCAATCGCGCCGAGGCCGAAGAAGCGGTGCAGGAGGCACTCGCTCGCGCGTGCGAATCGATCGGCGGTCTGCGCGACCCCGCAGCAGCGCCCGCGTGGTTCCTGCGCATCGTCACCACGATGTGCTTGCGCGTGCTCCGGCGTCGCAAGCTCAAGCGCGCCCTGCTCGGATGGTTGCCCGGCAGCGAAACCCGCGACGGCGCGGACAACGCCTCGCACTCGCGCACCATCGATGCACCTGCGACCGATGCGATCGCCGAACGCATGCACGCATCCGCAGGACCCGAGCCGCGCGAAGCGCTTGTCGACCACGAGACGCTCGACGCACTCCTCGGACGGCTCGACACTCTCTCGGCGCAACAGCGCGCCGCTCTCGTCCTCCGTTACGGACACGACCTACCGGTCCTCGAGATCGCCCAGATGCTCGGCGTCGAGCCGGCGACCGCAAAGACCCACCTGGTTCGAGGCCTCGCGCGTCTGCGCGATCTGATGGAGGAGCATCGATGAGTAATCCATGTGACGTCGTTGCCGAGCGGGTTGCGCTCGGGGAACCTCTCGGTGATGTCGCCGACCACGGGGCGTCGTGCTCGCGCTGTCGCCGGCTCGCTGCACTGCCCGCGGAGCTCGGCGCGATGCGGCAAGAAGCCGACCCCGGCCTCGGCTTCGCAGCGCGCATGACCGCAGGTGCGCAGCAGCGCATCGTTGTACGTCGGCGGCGCCGGGTTGCGACGGCGGCCGTCAGTGCAGCCGCCGCCGCCACGTTCCTCACGTTCGCACTCACGCGCGATCCCCAGCCCTCGTCAGAGACGCAGCCGGCCGCCGAGATCAAGCACCCCACGCCGGACGAGCAGACCGACGAGACGGATGACCTGCGTGCCCTCGTTCGCCTCGCCGACACCGATCGCTCCGGCAGGTTCTCCGCGAACTGGCGCGAGATCGAGAAACCGCTTCGTCCGTATCGCACGCTCATCAAAGGAGCCAAGCCGTGAAGCTCGCATCCATCCTATCGTTGCTCCTCGCGGGTGGCCTGCTGTTCGGTTCTGCCTTCAGCAGCGCCGATCGCAATGCACCGCCGCCTCCTCCCACAGCGCCCGCTGCGCCCAAGCCGCCGAAAGCGCCGAAGGGAAGCAAGACCATCCACGTCAGGGTCGACGGTCTCGACGACATGATCGACGCGCAGATCAAAGCCGCGCTCGACCAGGTCGGTAGCAACAAGGACGTTCCACCCGCGATCCGCGACAAGATCACGAAGCGCCTCGAGGGCATTCGCAAGAAGATCCGCGCGCGCGTCGGCAACGGTAGTGACCTCGATCCCGAGGAGCTCGGTCAGCTCGGTGAAGAGATCGGCAGCGAGATGGAAGATTTCGGCCAGGAGATGGACGACTGGGGCGAGCAGTTCGGCAAGCAGATGGAAAAGAAGTTCGGCAAGTTCGATGTCCACATCGGAGTCGGGGACGACGACGCGGACAACGACGATAACAACGACGCGACCTCGCCCCCCGACGCCGACGACGATCCCGACGACATCGACGATGCCGTGCGCGACATGGGCAAGTTGAACCTCAAGCCGAACCAGCGCGCCCAGATCAAGCAGCTGCGCGCCGACAGCGACGCAAAGGTCGCCACAGCGAAGAAGAACCTCGACGTCGCGTCCGAGGCCCTGCAGAAGCAGCTCGATAACCCGTCCGCCTCCGATGCCGACATCTCGCGCGCGATCGACAACGTGGCCCAGCAAGAGGCAACGATCCGCAAGGCGCGCATCCTCGCGTGGGTCAATGCGCGTCGCGTCCTCGACGATGGTCAGCGCAAGAAGGTCGAAGGCGCCGCGAAGGGCAAGACCAAGTAGGCGTGCTATAGCTCGCACGTGAAGTCCGTCGCCGCGCTCACGCTGTTGTTCGCGAGCTCCTGCTCGGGTGACAGCGAGTCGTCGACTTCGAAGAAAACCCCGATCGTCGTCAGTGTCCCCGGTGATGGTGGCCTGCCCGCGACCACCCCGCCCGGCGTCGACCCGGCCACTGGCCACATCGACGACTACGGGACTTTTCGTCCGGTGCAGGCCCAACCCCTGCCCGGTCGCGAGCGTCACGCGATCGACGTCACCCTGCGCTCGTCGCCGCCCGGCGCGCTCGCCGCCGTGGATGGTTCGCCAATCGGCCCGACCCCCGCATTCTGGAGCGGCTACGCCGATGGCCGCGAGCACGAGTTCGTGTTCACTCTCGAGAAGCACGCGATCGCGCGCTACCGCTTCGTGCCCGTCTCGAGTGGCGTGATCCACGCACGCCTCGCTCCCGTGCTCGACGAGCGCGATGCAGGTGTCGCGCCGCCGCCCGAGGTCGTCCCGCAGCCGCCGCCGTCGGCGATCGTGCCGCCCGCGCCGCCGCCGACGATCATCGCGCCCGACGCCGCGCCGGCTCCTGGTTCTGCCGCAACGCCCGGTTCTGCCGTCGCACCTCCCGTGCATGTCGGCCCGCAGCCGTGAACTGAACACGCGGGCGAGCTCGCGCGGGGACGCGCACTGCGGACGGACCTCGACCAGCTCCGCGCTTCGAAGTAACCGAGCGACTCAGAGCTTGAGCGACTGGACCTGCGCCTGCGCGAGCTCGTGCAGGGTCCGCATCACGCTGTAGGCCGTCACCTCGGCGAGGAGCCGGGTGACCATGGCGTGCTGCTCGTCATTGAGGGAGGACTCGACCGCGTTCATCGCGGCGACGAGGTTGGTCTCCTGCTTCTCGAGCTCGTCCTTGTCGATCTTGCCGTCGGCCATCGACTGCGTGAAGTGTTCGAGCTTCGAGACCTGCGCGTCGAGATCGGGATTGGACTCTGCGTCGACCCAGCTGCTGCGTGCCATGGCTTATCTCCTTATCGTCTATCTTCGATGAGCTGCTTGATCGCGGTCATCCGCTCCTGCAGCTTCTCGCGACCACCAAACTTCTCGAGCTTGTCGCGCTTGGATTGCGGCAAGAACTCGACATCCGTGCACTCGATGATCGCGGCGAGCTCTTGCGCCTCGCGCTCGAGGGTTTGCGTCGACGGCATGAAGCCCGCGAGTGCCGACTCGATCGCTGCCTTCGTGATCGTCCGCGATCCACCCAACAACGACGTGCGGTACGCGCGGCCGATGATGCCTTCGACGTCTGCACCCGAGAGGTTACCGAGGTGCGGAACCGTGTCGGGGAGCTCGCTCTCGGTGAGCGACGTGCCGGCCTTCTTGGCGAGCACCATCAGCATCGTGCGCAGCTCTTCCTGCTCCACCGGATAGAACAGCGGGATGTGAACCTCGGCGCGACCCTGGCGCTTGAGATCGACGGGCAGCTGATCCGGGCGAGCCGTCAGTAGCATCCAGATGAGCTTGCCGCGGTACATCGTGTCGCCCATCTGCGACGCGATCATCGCAAACACGCGACCACCGACACCGGAATCGCCACCCTGGTCGCGATCACCGAGCATCGCATCGGCCTCGTCGATGACCACGACCACCGGGCCCATCGACTTGAGCACACCGAGCACGCGCTCGAGGTTGCCTTCGGTCTCGCCCACGTACTTGCTGCGGAAGTTCTTGAGCACGACGCAAGGGATGCCGATCGAACCGGCGAGGCACGTCGCGAGGAAGCTCTTGCCCGTCCCGACGGGACCGCAGAACAGATAGCCCATCGGCACGGTGTCGAGCTCGCCGCGCTTGATCAGCTCGGCGTCGTCGAGCAAGCGCTTCTTCGCCGCCTCGTGACCGACGACGGTATCGAGGCCCCACTTGGGCTCGATGAACTCGAGCATCCCCTGGGCCTGACGCTCGATCAGGCGCTTCTTGAGCTCCTTGAAGTACTGCGGGTTCAGCCGGCGACTGCCCTCGGCGGCGGAGCGCACGAGGACCTCGAGGTCGGTGAGTCCGATGCCGGCAGTGAGCTTTCCCAGCTCGGCGACGCTGTAGTCGGAGAACGTGGTGACTTCCTTGCCGGTCGCCTTGACCTGCGCACCGAGGAACGCCGTGCGCTCGTCGGCGCTCGGCAGCGGCACCTCGATCGACGCGACGTGCGGGTTGCTCGACAGCCGCTCGGCGACACTCGACAACCGCGGGTCGATCAGCACGAACGCCATGTTGAGGCGCTTGATGTACGGGCTCGACGCCCAGTTGAGCAGCGTAACCAGGTGGGTCTGCTCGTTGAGATCGAGGTTGTCGCCGCTAGGCGCCACGTACCCGACGTGATCGATGATCACCGCGCAGCGGATCCGCTTGTCCGGATCCGACATCACGATCTTCTGGATCATCTTGTCGAGCGCGTAGAGCGCGATCGTCGGCGTGCGCTGCAGCTCCTTGAGATCGCCGATCCACTTGGTAGCGGTCGCGACCATCTCCTGCAGGCGCTTGCTGCTAGAGCCCGCCGTGCAACGCAGGCCGCGGGCGAGGTCGTAGTGCACGACAAGGTCCCAGCGACCGAACAGCTGCTCTGCGATGAAGTCGGCGAGGCCGGTCCAGCGCGGGTCGTTCTCCGCACCCGACCGCACCACGTCGAACGTGTTGCCGTGCAGGACGAACATCGACGTCGTGCCCGAGAAGTACAGCTCGGCGAGCTTCGCGGCCCACGACGGGAAGTGCGCCGGTAGCTGCGTCGCCTTCGTCGCGCCGTCGGTGCCCGCCAGCGTCTTCTGATCTGGAGTGTCGACCGCGTCGGCCACGGCGGGTTACGCCTTCTCGAGCTTCTCGAGCTCCGCGCGCGCTGCCTCGGCTTCGGCCGGGCCGAGATCCTTCTGCGCCTGCTGCACCGGCGTGGTCTCCGGGGCGCGAATGCCCATGTCGATCTCGAGGTCCTTGAGCGCGTCCTCGGCCATCTGCTTGTCGAGGCGCTCGTCGCTCTCGATCACGTCCAGGCCCTGCTTCGACAGGTCGGAGGCGACGCGGGCCTTGCCGCGGTTCGCGTCGATCTTGCGCTGGATCGTGTCCTCGATCTGACCGAAGTCGGTGGTCAGGTCCATGTTGAACGTCGCGGACAGCTTCGCGACCTCCGCCTCGGCCTCGCTCATCTTGAGGTCGGCGTCGTACTTCTGGATCTTGTCCTTGAGCTCGCCCAGCTTCTTGTTGGCGAACTGGATCTTCTTGAGGTTGTTCCCGTAGGACTCCTCGTGCATCGCGTTCTGGTTCTGGTTCTCGACGAGTGTCGTCTTCTCCTTCGTCAGCTGGAGTGCGACAAGCGACGCCTTCTCGCGGTCGCCGATTTTTAGATACGCCTTGGCCTGTGACGTCAGCTTGGCGATGCGCGCCTCGCCGTCCTTGACCTGCCGCGTGACGCGCTCGACGAGGCCACGATACTGCTCGAGGCCTTCGCGGCCTTCCTTGAGCTGCTCGACCGCCTTGTCGTACTCATACTGCATCGCGGCGATCGGATCTTTGTTGAACAGCCAGTTGCCGAGCTTGTTGAACTGAGCCGAGATCGCGCCGAAGAACTTGCCGAGAATCATCGCCTGCCTCCGAGGATCGTGAACCTACCACCACATGCGGCGGCGTCCCCTGTATGCTGGCCGCAAATGACACGTTGGGCGTGTGGCCTGGTGGTGGTCCTGGCGGCGTTCTCTGCTTGTAAAAAGGAGAGCGAGCCAAAACAGCAACCTGCCAGCAGTGGCAGCGCCACGGCGGGCGCGGAGAAGCCGGCCGTCACGGTGCGCATCGCTTACGGTAGCGAGAAGAAGGTCTGGTTCGAGGAGGCGATCGCGGCGTTCGCCGCCACGAACCCCACAACCGCGGCTGGGCGCCCGATCAAGATCGAGGCGAAGTCCTTTGGCTCCGGCGAGGCAGCGGCCGCGATCCTCGACGGTAGCTTCAAGGCGCACGTGTTCTCGCCCGCGTCGACGGCGTACCTCGGCATCCTCAATCAAAGCTGGATGACGATGCCAAACGCGCCGCACGCCAAGCCGCTCGCCCCTGCCGGCGACCCGGTCGTGCTGTCGCCGATCGTGATCGCGATGTGGAAGCCGATGGCCGAGGCGCTCGGCTGGCCGACGAAGGACATCGGCTGGAAGGACATCATCAAGGTCAGCAAGGACCCGAACGGCTGGGGCACCCTGGGCCATCCCGAGTGGGGCACGTTCAAGCTCGGTCACACCCATCCCGAGTTCTCCAACTCCGGCCTGCTCGCGGTGCTCGCCGAGGCGTATGCCGGTGCCGGCAAGATGCGCGGCCTCGAGCGCAGCGACCTCGACACGGCGGCGGTCCAGCAGTACCTCGGCTCGATCGAGAATGCGGTCGTTCACTACGGCAAGTCGACGAGCTTGTTCACGGAGAAGATGCTGGAGAGCGGCCCCAGCTATATGTCGGCGTGCGTGACGTACGAGAACCTCATCATCGAGTCGTACGGCAAGACCACGACCGCCCCCTTCCCGCTCGTCGCCGTGTACCCGGTCGAGGGGACGTTCTGGTCGGATCACCCGTACTCGATCCTCGATGCCGAGTGGGTTGGCGCCGACGAGAAGGCGGGCGCGCAAGCATTCCTGGCGTTCCTCAAGTCCAAGCCGATTCAGACCCGCGCGCTCGCACTCGGCTTCCGCCCGGCCGATTCGTCGATCGCGATGGGCGCCCCGGTCGATACGGCGCACGGGGTTGATCCCGCTCAGCCCCAGACCCTCCTCGACCTACCCGCCGGCGACGTGCTCGCGCACCTGGTCGAGGTGTGGCGCCAGTTCAAGAAGAGCGCCGTCGTCACGATCGTGTTCGATCGCTCTGGCAGCATGCTCGGTGATCCGCTCAAGGAAGCGAAGGCGGGCGCACAGGCATTCCTCGACGGTCTCAGCGACCGCGACGCGGTCTCGCTCGTGTTCTTCGATGACAAGGTAGGCGAGCCGACGCCGGCCGCCGAGCTCGGCAAGTCCCGCGTGCTTCTGAAGAAGCAAGTCGAGAACGTGTTCGCCGATGGCGGCACGGCACTCTACGACGCGATCGCCGTCGGCTACGCATCCGCGCTTGCGCGCGCGAAGCGCGAACCGGGTCGCATCCACGCAATGGTCGTGATGACCGACGGGCGCGACGAGAACAGCAAGCTGCAGCTCGAAGTCCTGACGAAGAAGTTCAACCCGGAGAACGCCCCGGTGAAGATCTTCACGATCGCGTACGGCGACAGCGCGGATCCAACGGTGCTCGAGCAGATCGCCAAGGCTGCGCAAGGCACCAGCGTGAAGGGCACCGCAGCCAACATCGTGCAGGTCTATCGCGACATGTCCGCCTTCTTCTAGATGTCCACTGCGCTCGAGCCCCCGAAGTCACGCGCGCGCCGCCCTGGCGCGGTCGGCAAGGCTGCGTTCAATCCATTGAACCTCGGCATCGCCGCGGGTGCTGCAACACTCGCGCTCGGCCTGGGCTCGCTACCGCTCGGGCTCCTCGGTGGCCTCGCCTACCTCGCGATGGTCGCATTCGACGCGATGTCGTCTGACAAGAAGACTGCGTCGCCGCGCCTCACCGTTCCGTCGTCGCTGCCGGAGCCAAAGACGCTCGTGGACCCCGATATTCGCGCGGCGGTCGAGAAGTTGATCGCGAGCAAGGCCGCGCTCCAGCGCGCTCTCGACGAGACGCCGCCGGAGGTACTCACCAGTGTCTCGACGACGGTAGCCTCGCTCGGCCAGCTCGAAGCGTACGCGGCACGGCTCGCTGCGCGCGGCGATGACATCATGAAGCACCTCAAGGGCATCGACATCGATGCGCTCGTCGCCGAAGTGAAGCAGCTCACACAGCGCGCGCGCGATGCGACCAACCCCGGCTCGCGCACGACGTTCGAGGAAGCCAAGCAGGCGCGCATGGACGAGCTGCGCGCGCTCAAGGACCTCAAGTCGACCAAAGAGACGATCGATGCGAACCTGATGCGCGTATGTGCCGTCTACGGCGCGCTGCCCACCAAGGTCGTTCAGTTGCGTGCGCTCGACGCCCAGCAACTGGACCAGATTTCCGGTGATATGAACGAGGAGCTCACCGCGGTGCGCGACGAGCTGCAGACCTCCGAGAAGATCATGAAGAACGTGGAGCTCGAATGAAGGCAAAGATCATCATCGTCGGAGCATTCGTGCTCGCCGCGCTCGCGATCGTCTTGTTGATGGGCGGGGGTGACAAGAAGAAGGCCAACGGCACCACCACGACGCAGACGTCCGGATCTGGCGTCACCGCGAAGCCGCCCGAAAACACCACCGAGATCCAGGTGATGTACTCGACGGAGAAGAAGGACTGGCTCGAGGCCGTCACCGCAGATTTCTCGAAGGCCAACCCGTCGATCAAGGTGACGCTCGTCGGCAAGGGATCGCTCGATGCCGCGCAGGCGATCCTCGATGGTGGTGCGCAGCCGGATGTGTGGAGCCCCGCGGACTCGATGGTGATGAACCTGCTCACATCGGACTGGCAGACAAAGAACCACGCGGCGATCGTCGCTTCGTCGGGTGAGGATGCGCCGCAGCCGCTGCTGCTCACGCCGCTCGTGTTCGTCGCCTGGGAGGACCGCGCGAACGTCCTGCTGAAGGCATCGGGCGGCTCGATCTCGTGGAAGGCGATCCACAAGGCCGTGACCTCGCCACAGGGCTGGCCGGCGATCGGTGGCCAGGGCCGCTGGGGTTTCGTGAAGCTCGGCCACACCGATCCCACCCGCTCGAACTCGGGCCTCGAGGCGCTCTACCTGATGTCGCTCGAGTG
>JAYVWH010000610.1:0-2547 GCA_043786265.1 Kofleriaceae bacterium
GCGTTGCACGGCCACACGTTACCGAGCAGATCGAAGCGCCGGGCCAATCCGCCAGAAACGTACATTCCCGCGCCCGGCGTCGAGGGTACCGAGCGGCAGCTCTGTTCTTCTCGCGCTCGGCAGGTCCGCGCGCAAAGGTAGTTCGCGTGTTGGACCTGCCTACGGCGCCCGTTCGTTGCCGATGCTCACTTGTTGATGGTCACCGGGCCGCATTCGACTCGGGGAGTGCTTCGAGATCGCTCGCACGGCTTGTGCGACGATGTGGCATGGATTTCGCGGCGTTCGGCGCGGGGAGCGGACCGCCCATCGAGTTGCTGTCCGCTCCGAAGGGTCAGAGAATTCCGTATCCCATCCAGGGCAATGTGGCGTTCGATGATGCGTTGGCGCGAGTCGGTTGGGTGGTGTTGTCGATCGGCGAGCGGCTGATCGGCGTGCGCGACGGCGAACTGATGAGTCCGTTCGCTCTTCCGAGAAGTCGCGCGATCTGTGCCGCCGCAGATGCGACTCAGGTCATGCTGCAGCGCGACCTGGACGACGCCGATGACGAGACCGCCATGTCGGACCGTGTGGTCGAGCTCGTCAGCTCCGACGGCGATGTGCTGCAGCAGGTCGGCGGAGTCGCAGGGCGGGTCGTAGGCCAGCTCCGCTCGGGCGCAGTCGTGACCAGAGACGCTTTGGTCACCTGGGAGGGAGCGAGCTCACCGCTACCTGTTGCCGGCCGCGCGCTGGCGGTGTGCGACGGCCGCTATCTCGTGCTCTTGGATGGGTCGGAATTGCGTGTGCTCGACGTTGACACTGGCGCATCACTGGCGTGCGACGCGAGTGGAGAGCGACTCTCGAAGGTCGTGCACGACGCAGAGGGCGTGTCTGCTGCGTTTCCGCTCTACAACGTCGCGCAGCTGCCGGTCGTGGTGTCCGGCGAGCCGAAGATCATCACCGTCGAGTTCGTGTATCACTCCTGCGTTTGGCTCGACCGTGAGCGGATTCTTCTCGTCGGAGACGACGAGCACTGCCTGCTCGACGTCCGCGACGAATCCACGACGCGACTGCCGGGACTTCCGTCGCGATGCCATCCGCGGGTTGTTGTCACGGGACGCTTCGACGTCGGAGTCCTGCGGAGGTACCTGCGGCAGCACGCCACCGGCCAAGTTCGAGGTCGCGAACCCTCCGAATTGGTCGCCGATTCGCGTGACGTCATCGTGGCCGCCGCGGCCTCTGCCGGTATCGGCCCCGACGCGTTGCTCGATCTGGCGAGACCTGCAGTGTTTGTCGACTCGCTCCCCCCGCCGAGCCGGGTTCCGCTTGGCGCGACCCGGCTCGGTGGTCGACCGGACTTGCCGACCGGGTCCGTCTGGCCGTCACGCGGCGGGGAGCCGCTCACCTTTCTGGCGCAGCTTCGATGCGACGAGCTGTCTGCGGTGCTGCCCGACCCTCGCCTGCCCGACTCGGGGCTGCTGTCATTCTTCGCGCAGCTCGGCTACGGCCACACGCCCATCGATGCGACCGCCCTAGTGATCCACACGCCGCAGTCGCAGCTGCGCAGACTCTCATGGCCACAAGCGCTGCCGCCGACCCAGCGTCTCGAGGTCGCCGCAGTGTCGTTTCGGCCGGGTTTGACCCTGCCCGACTGGTCAGAACTGGACGAGCTACTCGGCGAACAGACCGCAGAGCGCGTGCTCGATGCGCTACCGCGACGCAAACAGCCTCACCATCAACTGCTCGGCCACAACTCCTCGACTCAAGGCCATCCACCGCCCCTCGATCACGAGCTGCTCTTGCGCCTCGACAGCGACACCTACCTCAACGCCATGTTCGGCGACGGCGGATCGCTCCTGATCTTTCACCCTGCTTCCCAATCACTTGCGGGCGCTACGGAGTGCATCGTCGACGTCGATGGCTATTGAAAGCCAGCACCCGCCGACGAGCGATCACCCAAGCGGCAGCAGGCGCGGATCGACAGCTCGGGCTGGCCACGTCAACCCGTGAAAAGGCGGATGCCGAGCGCGACGACCGCTACTGGTGCGGTGAAGGTCGCGGTCACGAGCGTTTGTCCCGCGCGGTTCCCCCAAGGGCGAAGCGAGATGAACAAGGTGGCGAACACGACGAATGGCGATGCAGCGAGAGCACCCATGAAGGCCAGTTCGCCGACGGTGCGGTCCGGCTCGATGCCCATGAAGAACAGGGCTACAAGCATGATGGCGAGGTACCCGGTGGCAACGACCGTAGCCAGCATCCACAGCCACAACGCTGCCGAACGCGCTCGGGAGTTCACGAATACAGATTGCCTGATCCCGCGCGTTGGCGCGCCCAGCCCGAACGGCAGTTACGTGTGCGAGTCGCCGTGGCGGTGTCGCCCCGGAATCGAGGCGGACTGCTCCGCTGACATCCACTCGACTTGCCCGTAGTGGCCCTCGCTGAACGCGCCGATCGCGTGTGACTTCATCTCAAACCATTCGTCGTAACCGGTCTCGTCGTTCCAGAGGAGCACATACCAACCGCCGGTACCTCGCGGACGTTCGCTGTCATCGTCGACCTCGATGAAGAAGC
>JAYVWH010000611.1:0-1945 GCA_043786265.1 Kofleriaceae bacterium
TCTCGACCGTGCGCGGCTCGCAGCGCGCCTGTGTGCGCTTCGCGCAAATCGCCAGCGTGCGGGTGAGCCGGCGGCTGCCGTTGCTGCCGCCGTCGCGACGCTCGGCGATCGCGAGCTGGCCGTGCTCGGACCTGCGCTCGATACCTGCCAGCTCTGGTACTGCGAAGCTGCGACGAGCGGGCTCTCACCTGCGGGACAGCTGGGCCTGCTTGCGGCCGCCGTCGGCGCCGCAAGGCGCGGAGGCATCAACACGGCTCGCCCGTGGCACGCGCAGCTGCGCCCGCTCCTCGCCCGCCTCGCCGGCGATGGTGCGAACGTCCGGTACCGCCTGCGCCTGGTCGAAGCGGCCCTGGCGTCTCGGCCACTCGGTGAGCTCCTCGATGGCAACGCGAACCTCGGGCCACTCGGCACGCTGTCCGCTCGCCTGGCGTCGATCAACTACGCGGCGCCTTCGGCGTCGCTGCGCGCGCCGGCAAAGCCGTCCCTTGCGACGGATCCGGACGCGGTCGTGGTCGATTTCGTCGAGACGGACGAGACCGCGGCGCTGCTCACGCTCCTGGGTCTCTACGAGACGCGCTCGCAGGTCGCGTTTCACCAGATGCTGAAGGCGTTGTGCGACCTGTACGGGCTACGCAAGGACGAGCTCGATCGCGTCAACAACGAGGCGAGCTACCTCGCATCGATGAACGCCGCGCGCTCCGACAAGGAGCGGATGCTCGACTACGTCAAACCTGGCCGCATCGTCGAGGTGGGACCGGGCGGCGGCGTTGTCCTCGAGCTCCTCGAGCAACGGTTCCCGACGGCCGAGCTGATCGGCGTCGATCTGTCGCAGGAAGCGATCGCGGCGCTCGAAGCGCGTGCGCGCGCAGGCAAGCACGAATGGCGGCTCGTGCTCGGTGCGGCCGAGATCCTCCCCGAGCTCGTGGGACCCGCGAGCCTCGACTGCGTGATCTTCTGCTCGATCCTTCACGAGGTGTACTCGTACACCGAGCGCGGCGGCACCAAGTTCCACCTCGAGAGCGTGCGCGATGTGATCCGCGCGGCGTGGGCGACGCTGCGACCGGGCGGCCGGATCGTGATCCGTGATGGTGTGATGCCTGCACCCGGCACGCGGCGGATCAAGCTGCTCGCGCCCGATGCGCGCTCGACGCTCGACCTCTACGTCGAGCAATTCGAGGGCCGCAAGATCGTGTTTCGCGAGCTCGCGCCTGACCACGTCGAGATGTCGACACCCGACGCGATGGAGTTTCTCTACACGTACACGTGGGGCCCGGCGAGCTTCCCGTACGAGGTCCGCGAGCTGTACGGGATCCTGCCCTACACCGATTACGTCGCCGCGCTGATCGACTGGGTTGGCGGTGGGGATGTCGCCAAAGTGATCGACATCCCAGCGCCGCAGCGCAGCTACCTGCAGCCCGGCTACCGGGACAGCCTCGCCGACAAGATCGCGCTGACCGACGAGCTGGACCGCCCGGTCGAGCTACCTGACTCGAATTGCTTGATCGTGATCGAGAAGCGCTAAGATCGGCGCCATGCATCGACTGGCCGTCGCGTTGGCGTTGTGTTGCGGGTGCGTCCCCACCAGCTTCTCGTTCACTCCGTCAACCAAGGGTGAGGTCGCGCGCCCCGGCGGCTGCGAGTTCAAGATCGTCGACGCGGCTCCCCAGGAGTCGTTCGAGGAGATCGGCAAGTTCGACTATTACAACGGTGACGTGCCGAAGTCCGTCGATGCGCTGCGCAAGGCGATCAAGGACCGCGTGTGCGAGGTCGGCGGCGACATCGTGATCGCCGATCCGGACACGAAGGGCGAGTACCGCACAGCGACGGTCGTCAAGCTGTCGAGGAGATTCACGCCATGAGGCTCGCTGCGGCGGTCGTCCTGCTGGCCGCGTGCGGCAGTGATGACGCGATGAATATGATCGAGGCGCGCTAACGAGCGTCGGCT
>JAYVWH010000612.1:0-3940 GCA_043786265.1 Kofleriaceae bacterium
CGGGCAGCGTGCGCACGTACTTGACGAAGTCGTCGTACTTCTCGAGCAGCTTCTGCGGGTCGAACTCCTGCAGCATCGGCGCGAAGTGCGCCGGGTTGACGACCACCCAGTCACCCTTGCCAATCTCGAGCACGCTGCGATCGGCGTACGGCGTGGTCAGCTGGTCGTGAGGGATCGTGCCGAGAAAGCCCTCGTCGTCCGCCTGGAACTTGTGCGGGATGACCTCGACGAAGAACGCGAACATCTCGATGCCCTTGCGCAGGTTTGCAAGGTCGTCCTCATCGAGCGGAGGGAACGTCTCGGGCATCCCCACGTGCATCGCCGGCATCACGACGCGCTCGAGGATGTCGATCGCGATCGGTGCGGTCGCGCGGCGCAGCGCGACGATCTGCGCGATCGCCTCGAACAACCCGCGGTCACCGGTCTGCTTCGCGATCGGCTGGTCC
The DNA here is from genome assembly GCA_043786265.1 of Kofleriaceae bacterium. GTDB lineage: Bacteria > Myxococcota_A > Polyangia > Haliangiales > Haliangiaceae > JABFXX01. The sequence goes on from JAYVWH010000612.1 coordinate 447, forward strand.
TGCTTCGCCTTCGACAGCGCGGCGACGACCTGCTCGACGATCTGCGAGTTCTGCGGCCCGAGGCGCGGACCCTTCTCGCGCAGATCGGCGATCAGCGCCGAGGTCGGAGCCTCGTTCCATAGCTTCGCGAGGTTTGCGAAGTCCATCGACATCCACTGGCCGAGCGGCACCGTGTGGAGGCGGATGTAGTGCTGCGCGAGGAACCGGTCGAGGAGCTGGCGCGTCTCGACGTCTGTGACGACAAACTCGACGCGACGGTTGCCGTCGGGGTCCTCGGAGCGCGGATGCTCGGCGCCCTCACCCTTCGCGGTGAGGCGCTTGGCATCGACGCGGCGGAGGACGAGCGCGTCACGCACCGCATCGGCGCGCTTCTGCGACAGCGCCTTCAGCGCACCAACGCCTTCGGAGGAATCGCTCGCATCGGCGTGGCCGAGGAGTTCGACGTGCTTGATGTGGTCGCTCTCGACCAGGAACCGCGCGATCTCGTCGAACATCTGCGCGGTCTGCGGAACCAGCTCGGCCTTGCCGAGCTCGAACGGCACCTGCCCCTGAATCGACGGCTCGGGCTCGTGCAGCAGGCGGATGCGCTCGATCTCGGTGACCATCTTCTTCGTCGCACCCGAGCCCATGCGCAGCAGCTGCTCGGCGAACACGAACGGTGCGATCTCGAGGAAGATCTTCGAGAAGCCAATGCGCCAGGTGTGCGGGTCGTCGCCCATCAGCAACCAGTGACCACCGTGACGGCGGCGCATGGTCTCGCCGATCCAGGCGCCGAAGGTGAACCAGACTTCCCAGTGCTCCTCGGCCTTGATGTCGAGCTCGTCCTTGTCACCGATCTGACCGAACAGCCACGTGTCGAACGTGATCAGCTCGAGCGATTGCGCCAGCGCGAGCGCGCCCACGTCGCCCTCGAATTCAGCGAGCGATGCGACCGTATCGCCCTCGGGGTCGATCAGCTCCTCGATGATCAGCTCGGACTGACCGCGGGCACGCGAGGAAAACCGATATGCGCCCTCGCGCAGCTCGTTCATCGCCTTCTCGAAGCGTTCCTTGGCCTGCTTCTCAGCGTCGGCGAGTTGTTTAGCGCTTTCGGACTGCTTGCCGGTCTCGGACACGAGCGGCAGAGTAGCTGAATGAAGGGGCTGCGGCGAGCGCTGCGCGGGGTCGATCGAGCGGAGCGGCCTGCCCTGCCCGTCGGCGAGGCGATGCACCCAGTAACGCTCGTGTGTGTCGCTGTCCTCCTGCTAAACGACTGGGTTCTCAAGCGGCACTTTCACGGCGGCCTCGTCGGAAAGCTCTCGGATGTTGCCGGTCTCGCCTTTGCTCCCGTGGTCCTGACGGCCGCGATCGGACTCGTGCTTGCACTGGTGGCGCGCCTCGGTGCGCGCGTCGACCCGTCGCTGACCCGGCGGCGCCTGATCGCGTGCATCGCCGCAACCGGCGCGGGCTTTGCGGCCGTGAAGCTGTCGCCCGCCGCCGCTGACGTGATGGTGCGAGTGCTGTCGGTCGTGCGGCCCGCGTCGGTCTACCTCGACCGCACTGACTTGCTCGCCCTCCCCGCACTCGCGATCGCGTACTGGATCGGGCGCGACGAATTGCGCCGCATCCCGCTCGGCAAGCCCGCCGCGATCCATCGCCTCGCGCAGCCAGCACACGCAGCGTTGGTCGATTCGCACGGCGTCGGCGCCGACACGCGCGCGCTCGGCGACGCGATCGACGCGTGGGACGTGCCCCGCATCGACGCGCTCCTCGCCCGCTGATCACTCGACGAGCACGTTCACGTCGTGCGCGAGTCCCAGGTCGGCTCGTCCTTGCCGTCCTTGAGCGCAGCCCAGCGACCCCACACGAACAGCGCATCCGAGAGCCGATTGAGATACTGCACCGGCAGCTCGCCACCGATGTCCTCGGCCTCGCCCATGCCGACGACGAGACGCTCGGCGCGCCGACACACAGTGCGCGCGAGGTGGCAGTACGCGGACGGCCAGCCGCCACCCGGCAGCACGAACGACTTGAGCACCGGGAGATCATCGTTGACCGCGTCGATGTCGCGCTCGAGCGCTGCGACATGACGGTCCTCGATGCGCGGCAGCTTCGCGCGTTGCTCGGCGTTCGGTGTTGCGAGCTCGCAGCCGAGATTGAACAGCTCGTTTTGCACGCGCCGCAGGATCGGGGTGAGGTGCGGTCCAGCGACAGCCGACGCCACGAGCGCCTCGATCACGAGGCCGACGACGGCGTTGAGCTCGTCGATCGTCCCGTAGCACTCGAGCCGTGGGTCCGCCTTCGAGACGCGCTCGCCACCGATCAGCGACGTCTCGCCCTTATCTCCGCCCTTCGTGTACACGCGATCGATCCGCATGCATCTGACGTATCACGGCGGCCGGCGGATCACACCGAGCGCGGCGTGAGTCGAAGCGGAACGATCGTCTCGGCACGCGCGGAAAGCTGCGCCATCGCTGCGGGATCCGCGGGTACGGCTTCCCCGGAGGCGAGCTCCAGCTCGAAACCGGCATCGAGGATCATCTGGTGATCCGCCTGCGGCGTCGCACCGCCAGTCGTCAGGTAGCCCTGCGTGAAGATCGAGTTCGCCGGATACAGCGCGAAGGCCTGCAGCGCGCGCAGTGTGATCTCGCGACCACCGGCAACACGCAGATCGGTGCGCGGGTGAACGAAGCGAAACATGCAGAGCGCGCGCAGCGCGTAGCCAGCCTCGACGAGCGGATAGCTTGCGAGCGGCGTGCCCGGCCGCGCGTCGAGAAAATTCACCGGTACGGAATCGACATCGAGGTCGCGCAGCGAGAACGCGAGATCGAGTAGGTCCTCTTCGGATTCGCCGAGTCCGACGATGCCACCGACGCACGTGTCCATCCCGGCACGCTTGGCGATCTGTACGGTCTCGACGCGATCGCGCCATGTGTGCGTCGAGACGATCTTCGCGTAGTGACGCTCGCTGGTCTCGAGGTTGTGATTGAAGCGGTCGACACCGGACTCGACGAGGCGCTGCGCCTTCGCCTCGGTCAGGATACCGAGCGACGCACACAGCTCGATGTCCATCTCGGACTTGATGCGTTCGGCGGCGGCGCAGATCGTATCGAGGTCACGCTGCGACGGACCACGCGTCGCGGTCACCATGCAATAGCGCTTCGCGCGTGCGGCGTGCGCCTGGCGTGCACCGGCGACCAGATCGTCGACGGACTTCATCGGCGCCTCGCCACCGGGCGAGGCATGCTTGCTCGACTGCGAGCAGAAGCCGCAATCTTCGGGGCAGGCGCCCTGCTTCGCGTTGTCGAGTACATGGAGCGACACGCGGCGGCCCCAGTAATGGCGGCGCACGCGGAACGCGGCATCGAGCAGTGACAATAGCTCGTCCGCGCATGCGTGGAGCACGCCGCGGGCCTCATCGCGAGTCGGTAGGTCGCCGGCGAGACTGCGGTCGGCGAGCGTGGACCAGTTCATGGCCGCCGACCCTAACACGCGGTGCGGGCTACTTCGCGGGC
>JAYVWH010000613.1:0-3481 GCA_043786265.1 Kofleriaceae bacterium
CCCGCGGCGACGGCCTCGCGAACCGTGCATCCAGGCTCGTTACTGTGCTGGCAGTCGCGAAACTTGCAGCCCTCGGCAATCACGGTGATGTCGTCGAACGCGGTCGTATCGGAGTCGTCGATCCACTGGGCGAGCTCGCGCATCCCAGGCGTGTCGATCCACAGCCCGTGCTCGGTGATGAAGAGCTCGCGGTGCGTGGTCGTGTGGCGCCCACGGTCGTCCTCGCGGATCGGCTGGGTGACCTGCGTTTGGTGGCCGAGCAGCGCGTTGAGCAGCGATGATTTGCCGACGCCCGAGCTGCCGAGAAGTACGGCGGTTCCCCCCGAGCCCGCGAGTGCCCGGATCGCATCCATGCCGGCGCCAGTGATCGCCGAGATCGCGAAGGCCGGGACATCGGGCGCGACGGCTTGCATCGCCACGACAAGCGGCGCGGTGTCGGGCACGAGATCGATCTTCGAGAGCACGAGCGCCGGTGCAATGCCGCCATCGCGCAGCAATGTGATGTAGCGATCGAGCCGCGCGGGTGACAGATCGCTGTTGGCGGACGACATCACGATGCCGATGTCGACGTTGGCCGCGAGCGGCTGCGGCGTGGTCGCCTCGCCAGCCGCCTTGCGCACGAGCAGCCCGGAGCGCGGCAGGATGTGGCGGATCGTCGCCGCCCCCCCGCCCGCCCGCGCGCGTGCCCAATGCTCGACGAGCACCCAGTCGCCCACCGTCGGTAGCTCGCGCTTGTCGTGCGCGCGCCTGTACGCACGACCGGTCAGCTCGACCCAAGCGACGCCGTCGCCGTCGGTCGCATGCGATGCGCCGCGATGCTCCGCGGAGATCCGCACCGGCTGCAGCGTGGCCTCGGGATCCACGACGCGTCGCGCGCTCTCCCAGGCAGGGCTCCAGCCGACGCGTTCGAGCATCAAATGCTCAGCTCTTCGTTGCCGAGCAGGTCGAGCGGATAGACCTGCCGACCGCTCTCGACGCTCTCGAGGAGCGCGCCCAGCTCGGCGCCGCGCAGCTTCTTGGCGCGAATCTCGTCGAGCGTCAGCCAGGCCGCACCGAGCGATTCGTCGTCGGCGGTGGTCTTCGGCGGTGTGTCGTCGATGGGCGTGCCCGTGAACAGAACCCGCATGCGGACATTGCTGTCCTTGGGCGAGTGCTCGACGCGCAAGATGCCGTCGACGCGGATCGGAACCCCCGTCTCCTCGTGGACCTCGCGGATCGCGGCCGTGACCAGCGTCTCACCCGGTTCGACACGTCCGCCCGGGATAGACCAGGTCGAGCCGTACTTGCGCTCTTGCGTCAGCAGGAACCGCTGACCACGCCGGACAACGACGAGTGCGAAGTACCAGGTCGGAATCGGTGCACGGCTCATAGGGGCCCTATAATGGGCGGCATGGCAGGTGACGACAAGCCGCTTCAAGTTTCACGCGGCTTCGTCGAGGGAATCCCGCACAATCACGCGCTGGGCATGAAAGTCCGCGAGTTCGGTCGCGGCGAGGTGATCTTCGAGCTGCCCTACGACGCCAAGCTCGTGGGGAACCCTGACACCGGTGTCCTGCACGGTGGAGCGATTACGGCGCTGATCGACGCGTGCTCGGGTGCGAGTGTGTTTGCCGCGCTCACGGAGTGGAAGCCGATCGCGACGCTCGATCTGCGCATCGACTACCAGCGTGCTGGAGACGCGGGGCGCGCGATCCTGTGCCGCGCGAGCTGCTACAAGCTGACCCGCAACGTCGCGTTCACGCGCGCGATCGCTTATCACGACGACGAGGCAGATCCGATCGCGAGCTCGATGGGCACGTTCATGATCGGCACCAAGCCCGGCGGCCCCAAGAAGGACGCGCCATGAGCCTCATCGACCAGCTCGCCAAGGCGAAAGCGTCCGGAGATTTTCAGGCGCTGTTCGATGCCGTGCCGTACTCGAAGTTCCTCGGCTTGTCGGCGCGACTCGACGGCAACGAGCTGATCACGACGATGAGGTTCGCGCCCCATCTGATCGGAAACCCGGCACTACCCGCGCTGCATGGCGGAACCCTGGGCGCGCTGATGGAATCAGCCGCGATCTTCGAGCTGCTGTGGCGCGCCGAGACGATCGTGTTGCCCAAGACGATCACGTTCACGATCGATTACCTGCGCTCGGGTGCGCCGGTCGACACCCACGCGCGCAGCACCGTCACGCGCCACGGACGGCGGGTCGCCAATGTTCGCGTCGAGGCGTGGCAGGCTGATCGCGCGACACCAGTCGCGACGGCGCATGCGATCTTCCTCGTCATGCGCGAGGCCTCCGAAACACCCTGAGATTTCAGCGCGGTACCAGGAGGTAGACCCGGGGATGTCGCCATGATCGGGCCGCATCCGCGTGTTAACCTCCACCCGTGGGTGCAAACGACGACGACGCGCGTCGAGGTGGTCAGCCTCCTCAACAGCAGGGGCCGCAACGTACGGCCTACGGAATCCCGGTCCCGACGCCGCCGAGCGGCATCCCCGGGCTCGATCCCAACCAGATCGCAACACACGTTCCGCCCCATCGCGCGGGCCCGGTCGCAGGATCGCAGCGTGTACCGGCTGCCACACCGCAGCCTCCGCCGGCCACAAACCAGCGGACGATGTTCGGCGTTCCCTCGCCCGTCGCTGCGCCGCAGACCCGCCAGCAGCCGGCGCAACAGCCGCCGCAGCAGTATCAGCAGCCACACCAGCCGTATCCGCCGTACCCGCAGAACCCGCACCAGCAGCCCTACCAGCAGCCACCGGTATCACCGATTCCGCAGACGTCGTTTGGCACCGGAGCGGAACCGGCGCAGCACGGCCCAGGCCCGACGCCACGGCCACCGTACGCCCCCGACTCGATCGGTATTACCGGCGGGCCCGGCGCGGCCCAACGCGAGATGCGCGGCGGCTCGATTTCGGGCCACACGACGAACACCGCGCATGCACAGGCGCCCGCGGCGCCTCTGCAGCCGTCGGCCGACGTCGTCGCCGCGGGGATTGGCCTCGAGGCAGGCGCGCGCATCGACCAGTACGAGCTGATCCGCGAGCTCGGTCGCGGCGGTATGGGTGTCGTGTGGGCTGCGCGCGACATCAAGCTCGGTCGCCGCGTCGCGATCAAGTTCCTGCTCGATGCGTCGCGCTCTGTCGCCGACCGCTTCCTCCAGGAGGCGCGCGCGACGGCACTGTTCAATCACGAGAACATCGTGATCATCCACGGCGTCGGCGAGATCAACGGCGGGATGCCGTACATGGTCCTCGAGTTCCTCGAGGGTCAAACGCTGCGCGGCCACATGGGGGCGTATCAGTCCGGCGCTCGGACAGCACCCTCGCGCGTGATCGAGCTCGTGCTCCCCGTCGCCCGTGCACTGGCGCGCGCACACGAGTCCGGCATGGTGCACCGCGATCTCAAGCCCGAGAACGTGTTCGTCACGAACACGGGACAGGTCAAGGTCCTCGACTTCGGCATCGCCAAGGCGGTCGCCACCAAGCCGATGGG
>JAYVWH010000614.1:0-3691 GCA_043786265.1 Kofleriaceae bacterium
CGCGACATCGCCTGGGTCAACAATCTCCTTGATCACCGGGGCGGCCCTGATCGTGCGACCGCTGATCGACACGGCGATCATCGGTGCGTCTGGCTGCACGATCTTCAGGATGACGACGCCGACCTTCGCGAGCAGCTTATCGGCGCGGCTGCGCGCGAACGCAGCGCGCTCGGGCTTGGTGATCTTCTCGGCATCGGCCGCGCTGTCGAACAACCGCCACGCCTGGGCATTGTGGTGGAGCTGCTCCTGACAGTCGGCGTAGTTCAGCTGCGTGCCGATCGCGGGATCGAGCTCGAGGCTCTTTTCGAACTTGTCGCACGCCTGCTCGAACTTGCCGTCCTTGGCGAGCTCGCGACCCTCCTCGAACAACCTCGCCCCTTCGGGGTTGGGTTGCGGCTGTGCGGTGGCAACCGCCGTCAGCACCAGGACGAAGATCGAGGTCAGCGCGCCCACCCTCATATTTTTATCGTATCAGACGGATGCGCAGACGCGCGCGGGCACAGCGCCTGCAATCATGTGGGGGATGGCCCGCATCGCGACCGCGCGCCCCCGCTACGACGTGGTCGATTCGATGCGCTGCTCGACGACATCCTCGGGCCGCTCAAGCTACCGAGCTCTAGTGCTGGCAGGCGAGTGGCTCGCGCCGGCACAGCTCTTCGTTCGACAGCTTCTCGGGCGGTAGCACGCTGCCGCATTCACTCTTGACCGATGCGCGCTTCGCCGAGCTGACGCTCGCGAGCCACTTCTTCGCCTTCGCCACGTCCTTCATCTTGCACGCGGCAACCGTGCACGTCGTCGAGCTCTGCGCGACGATCTTCGTCGACGCGCTACACTCCGAGACGACTTCGGCGAACTTGTTTGCCTTGAACAGCGACGCAACGTCGTCCTTTGGCGGCGGGGGCGGCTTCTTCTCGACGGGATCCTTCTTGACCGTCGTGTCCACCGGCTTCGCGGTATCGACCGGCTTCGCGGTGTCCACCGGCTTCGCGATGTCCACCGGATTCGGGGGGGCAGTCGGTCGAGCGCTGGCGACGTTGGTAGGGACCTCGGTGGGACCCGGCGTGAGGACCTGCATCGGCGACTCGGCCTGTTCCGCAACTGTATCGGGCGCGGGCGCGTGCTTCTTCCTCTCGCCGCCACCCACCGCGAGCGCGATGCCAATGACGACGCCGAGGACACACGCGGGGATCAGAATCAGCATCGCGCGCGACTTCTTTGGCTGCGGCGGCGCGTGCGGCGCGGAGTACGACGGCGCGGAGTACGACGGCGCGGAGTGCGCACCGGAGCCCAGCATCGGATACTGCGGATTGCTCTGCGGCGTGATGCTAGGACTGTGCGGCCGCATCTCCACGTTGCTGACGTGCGAGGTGTGGAGCATCGCAGCAGGAATCTGAGCGGCTGGCATCGGCATCGTCGGATGCGATGGCGGTCCCACGTGCGGATGTCCGCCCGGGTTCGTCGGCGACCGCGGGTACGGATTCGGCATCGGCACGTCGTTGTGCGGTCGATGCATCGTGACCGCGAGATCTTCGGCCTGCACACGAAGCGGAACCGTGGACTGCACCTGGCGGTCCGGCAGCGGCGCGACGGCCTGCTGCTGGCCCGTCAGGCGGTGTGACACATCGGGGATCGCCAACAGTCGTACGTCGAGCTCGTCCTGCGGCGCCGGCGTGGGGGCGGCCGCGATCGGCTCGCTCGTGACGGTGAAGGCCTCCGGGTTCTCGTTCGTGGTCTGCAGCTCGATCCACGGCTCGGGCCGCTGGCCGAACAGCTCGCGCATGAACCGCCCCAGGCTCGACGCCGACAGCGCCGACCCCGTGCGCACCGCCGCGTTCTCGATTGCTTCGTGCACCTCATCGGCGTTCTGGAAGCGATCCTCGACACGCTTCGCGAGCAGCCTCATCACGATCGCATCGATCTCGGGATTGATCTCGGGACGCAGCGATGACGGTGGCGGAATGTCCTCCGCGACGATCGCCTGCATGTTCTCGAAGTCGCTGTTGCGACGGAACAGGCGCTCGGTGGTGAGCATTTCCCACATCACGATGCCGAGCGAGAACAGGTCACTGCGGCGATCCATGTCGCCGCCCTTGCACTGCTCGGGCGACATGTACGTGATCTTGCCCTTCACCGTACCGGTGCGCGTCTCGGCGTCGCGACTCGCTGCCTTCGCGACGCCGAAGTCGACGACCTTCACGGTGCCCTCGTAGCTGACCATGAGGTTCGACGGCGAGACATCGCGATGGACGATGCCGAGCGGCTTGCCGTCCATGCCCTTGCGATCGTGCGCATGGTGCAGGCCCGCCGCGGAGCCGGCGAGCACGGTGAGAACGGAGCTGATCGGAATCGGCCGGCGCAGACCATGCGACCGCTGCAGCAATGTGCGCACGGTCTCGCCATGGACGTACTCCATCGTGAAGAAGTACGAGTCGCCGAGCTTACCGACGTCGTAGACCTGCGCAATGTTCGGGTGCTGGAGCTGCGCTGCGAGGCGCGCTTCATCGAGGAACATGCGGATGAAGTTTTCGTCCGTGGAGCGATGGCGAAGGATGCGCTTGAGCACCACATAACGCTCCACGCCCGCTGTGCTGGCACCACGCGCGAGAAAGATCTCCGCCATGCCACCCATCGCGAGCTTCGCGAGGATTTCATAACTATTTGCGGCTGACCCTACCTCCGCCGAAACGCGCGCCACTGAATGAAATTGTAGATCACGATCGGTACCCAATGCCTGTCGCCTACATGTCCGACAGACAGATAGCGGCGCCGTCGAGCGATCTCACAGGGTTCCGTCGCGCTAACCGGCGGCTTTGTTCTTTGCGGCCTGAGCCTCGGCCCACGTGACGACCTGATTTCGGCCGCTGTGCTTCGCGTGATAGAGCGCGAGATCGGCCCGCTCGATCAGCGTCGCGCGGTCGCGTCCATCCTCCGGGAACACGGCGATGCCAAACGATTCGGTGACCGACAGCGAGCCCTTCTCGGTCTCGACCACGGTGCGTTCGATCTCGCTGCGAAGGCGTTCGGCGACCTGCTTGGCCTGCTCCACATCGACATTGTCGAGGAGCACCGCGAACTCCTCGCCACCGTAGCGCGCCGGGATGTCGATCTTGCGCGGCACTTCCTGGAGGATCTTTGCGACGCGGCGCAGGACTTCGTCGCCGATCGGGTGACCGAAGTTGTCGTTGACCTTCTTGAAGTGGTCCACGTCGCAGAGCAGCAGCGCGACCTTGTGGCCGTGGCGCTGTGCGCGCAGCAGCATATCCTCGAAGCGCGACTGGAACGTCCGATGGTTCGTCAGGCCAGTGAGGCCGTCCGTCGTCGCCATCGTCTCCATCTTCTTGTAGAGGAAACCGTTCTGCAGCGAGATTGCGACCTGGTTCGCGATCACGCTGAGCATCTCGCGGATGTCCGCACCGAACCGCTTCTCTGCGCGAGCGACGAGCGTGAACGTTCCGATCGCCTCGTCCGCGGACAGCAGCGGTAGGACGATCACGCTCTTGGCCTCGTCGATCTTCACCTTGCGCGTGTAGATCGGCGCGTTCACCTCGCGCGGCTCGCCACCGGCGGGGAGGTAGTGTCGATTCTTGATCACCATCGACGCGAGACCGGCGTTGTCCTTGAACTCGTAGCCCGCCAGGCCCGGATCGATGATGCCGTGGCCGTGCTCGCCGATGCGCACGGCGTGGATACG
>JAYVWH010000615.1:0-3662 GCA_043786265.1 Kofleriaceae bacterium
CTCGCCAAGCGCAAGCTGACGGACGCCTACCAGGACCGACCGGACTACCAGCAGGCCGAATATTTGAAGTGGATAGCGCAGGCTGCCGGCCCGACGGCGAAGCAGGAGCGACTCGACCAGATGCTCGAAGAGCTCGAGAAGGGAAATCTCTTCAAGGGCGACGCGTGGACGCCCCCTGCGAAGACCGAGCCCGCGAAGGCCAAGCCCGCCGAAGCCAAGAAGTAGATCGCTCTCCGGCGCGAGCGGTTGCCGCGCGTCAGTCGTAGTCGTGCGAGTGCCCCGGCATGCTCGCCGTGATGTCGAGCATGAGGTTCGTGCTCCAACCGTCGGCGGTGCGCACGGTCGCGAGGGTCAGCGCCGGTAAGAGGGGAGAGTTGCGACCATCGGCGCGCGCGTGGCGCACGGTGACACCCGAGCTCCAGCGCAGGTCGAGGCGATTGTCGACGAACGGATCGACCGACAGCGCGGTGTCGACGGAATAGGTCCGGATCTATTCGGGCACGGCCGTCACGAGCAGGTAGTGCTTGCCGGTCACGAACACCTGCTTGTGATGTTGCTGCAGGTACTTGCGATAGAAAGCGATGTCCTTGACCACGAGCCCCAGCTCGGGCTGGCGGAAGTTCTTCATGCGCGCCCCGTACTCGACCTCACCGTCGACGTAACGGCAGTTCGGCATCCCGAGGATGACTGCACCGGGTGGGACGAGGTGATCCTGGACGATCCGGCGCAGCAGACCGCGGTCCTCGATAGCGGCGCTCTGAAGGGTTCCGATCGAGACGACGAGGTCGAACCGTCCCGGTGTGATCGGCGCGTTGAGGTCGGCGACATGAAACGCCACGTTGCTTGCACCGGGGAACCGCTCGCGCGCTGCGGCGATCGCGGACTCGCTGTGATCGATACCCACGTGGGTCGCGTCGCGCAGTGCGGGCGACAGGGCGATCGCGAGCAGGATCTCGTCGCCCGCGTTGCAGCCGAGATAGAGCACACGCCACGCCGGCCGCGGTGCGACTCGTTCGAGTGCCTCGCGTAGGTCGATCACGAAGCCCGGATCCTCGTGCTTCTTGATCCGCGCGAAGTCCGTGGCGGTGCCGTACTTTTCGGTTCCCGCATCACCAAACGCCGCGCGAGGCCGCCGCATCCGCTCGAAGTGCAGCCGGAGCCGCGGTGGCGCGATCGGCCGCGGCGTGGCCAGCCGCAGCCCCAGTCGCTCCGCGAGATCGAGCCACACTCGGAGCGGCCGGTGCACGAGGTGCTCGCCGGCGATCTCGACGGTCTCACCGGCGTAGTGGCCGTGACCGTGATCGGGATCGAGCACGTCGAGCTCGAGTGGCTCCTGCGCCGCCTCGAGCCAGGCGACGATCTCGAGCAGCGAGGCACGCGCGCCATCCACGCCGTGAAACTGCCACGAAAGGCGTTACAGTGCGCTCGTGGCAGAGCTCGTTTCATACACCCTCGAAAACAAGGTCGCCGTCCTCACCATGGACGACGGCAAGGCGAACGCCCTCTCGCGTCCGATGCTCGACGCCCTGACGGCGGCCCTCGCACGCGCAGAAGACGAAGCGAGCGCGGTCGTGCTCGCCGGTCGTCCGGAGCGGTTCTGCGCCGGCTTCGATCTGCGCGTCATGATGTCGGGCCCCGACGCAGCCAAAGACCTGCTGCGCACCGGCGCGGCCCTGTTCATGAAGCTGTACGGCTCGTCGGTTCCGCTCGTGATCGCCTGTACCGGCCACGCACTCGCGGGTGGCGCGCTCGTCGTGCTCACCGGCGATTATCGCGTCGCAGCGGCGGGCGAGTTCAAGATCGGCCTCAACGAGGTCTCGCTCGGCATGCCCGTGCCCGTCCTCGCGATGGAGCTCGCGCGCGATCGCCTTCGCAAGACCGAGCTCACCAACGCCACGCTCCTCGCGAAGATCTACAAGCCCGAGACCGCCCGCGAAGCCGGCTACGTCGACGCCGTGGTCCCGGCCGAGACGCTGCTCGAGCACGCGAAGACCGAAGCGGCCCGCCTCGGCGCGCTGCCGCGCTCTGCATTCAAGGCGACGAAGAAGCGCCTGCGCGGCACTTCGATCGAGCACATCACGGCGTCGCTCGACGCGGATATGCGCGACCTGATGATGCCGACGAGCTAGCCCCCGAAGATCGAACGAAACAGCGGATCGATCCCGGGCTGCTTCTCCTCGAGGATCTGCTCCATCCGCTTCTCGATCTGTGGCTTCATCTCGGGGTGCGTCAGCACGTAGAACCGCGAAGTTCGCACCGCATCGACGACTGCATCGGCGATCTGTTCTGGCGGAATGCCGGCGGCGACCAGCTGATCGAGCACGGCGGCGAACTTCTTCGCATCGGCACTGGCCTCGGCACCCGCGGTCCCACCGGGCCGGTTGCGATGCGATGACGCGATCTTTGTCTTCACGAAGCCCGGGCACAGCACGCTGACGCCGACCCTCGCCTTGACCAGCTCGAGCTCCTTCGCGAGGCACTCGGAGACAGCCACTACCGCGTGCTTGCTCGCGGTGTACGGGCCCATGAAAGGCGTCGAGGTCAGACCGGCGATCGACGCGGTCGACAGAACGTGGCCCTCCTCGCCACTCGCGAGCAGCGGTGGCAGCAGTAATCGGATCGCGTGCAGCGCGCCCCACAGGTTCACGTCGAGCGCCCACTTCCAGTCCGCCTCGCTGATCTCCCACATCGGGCCGCCACCACCGCCGACGCCCGCGTTGTTGATGATCAGGTGGATCACGCCGAACTTGTCGAGCGCTTGCTTCGTCGTGGCAGCCATCGACGCGCCGTTACCAACGTCGGCCTTGAGCGCGAGGACCGTAGCGCCATTGGCGGTCAGCGCGACCTCGGCCTCACGCAGCGGCCCCTCCTCGATATCGACGAGCACGAGCTTCATCTGCTCGGCAGCGAGGCGATGGGCGAGCGCGAGTCCAATGCCGCTCGCCGCACCCGTGATCCATGCAACGCGATTCGCGAAGTCTTTCACGCCGCGAGCGTCGCACGCGAGAACAGGCGACGCCACAGACTCGGGCGTTCGGCCTCATACGCGTCACTCACTCGCACGAGGTGTTCATCACTCTCGCCCGCCGCGAAGAACGCCTGCTCGAGCTCGTTGAATGCGATCACCACGGCGGCCTTGGCCATGCTCGTCTTGCTCGAGCGCTTCTTGCGTCGCTTCGCCATGACGTCACGATGCAAAACTTCGCGCAGCTCGTCGCTGTACGAATCGTCGTACACGAAAAATTACCAACGCTCCGAGCCGTACGATCGCTCACGAAAAATCAGGCGTCCACGCGGATGGCGCGTATCGCGGCCGGGCATATCGCGAGGCCGACCCGGCACAAGCACTCAGTTGTTTGACAGCTGCTCGTCATGTGTCGTACCGAACAGCATGCGTTTCGTCTCGCTCCTTACAGCCCTCGCCCTCGCCGCCTCGTGCGGTGGCCCTGCTCGAACAACATACGCGCGCTACCCCGATGCCGCGCTCACATTCGACCGCGCGGCGCAGGACGCCAAAGCACTCGAGCTCGCCGACAAGGTGCTTGCGGCCGCCGGTGGACCGGCGAAGTGGGCTGCCGCGAAGCAGTTCCGCTGGGCCCAGTCGGTCACCCACGATGGCAAGGAAGTGATCGGCGGCGAGCAAGCGTGGGACCGCTGGAACG
>JAYVWH010000616.1:0-3479 GCA_043786265.1 Kofleriaceae bacterium
GTCGTGCTCGACGAGCCGACCGCGGCGCTGACCCAGAGCGAAACCGAGCGGCTGTTCAAGCTCGTGCGCGAGCGCCGCGCCGCGGGCACGTCCTTCATCTACATCTCGCACCGCCTCGCCGAGATCGCGGCGCTCTGTGACCGCGTCGCCGTCCTGCGCGACGGTCAGCTCGTCGGGATTCGCGAGGTCGCGACGACCACGAACGATCAGCTCGTCGCGATGATGACGGGCAAGGAGCTGGGCGACGTGCACGCACGCAAGGTCAAGGCCCCACTGACCGGCGGGCCAGTGCTCGAGGTCGAGCGCCTGACCATCACCCGTCCGGGCCTGCCGGCACGGACCGTGGTCGAGAACCTGTCATTCACGGTCAAGCCGGGCGAAGTCGTGGGGCTCGCGGGCGCGATGGGTGCCGGGCGCACCGCTACGCTGTCCGCGCTGTTCGGCATCGCGCGCGGCCACGTCGGCGGCACGATCAAGGTCGACGGCAAGGCGGTCACGCTACGAAAGCCAATCGATGCGATCAACGCGGGCATCGCGTTCGTCCCCGAGGACCGTAAGGCACAAGGCCTCGTGCTCGGCCTATCGGTCGCGGACAACCTCGCGCTGTCGGCGCTCGGCCGGATGTCGCGGATGGGCATCGTCGACGGTGCCCGCGTCGAGCAAGCCGCCCTCACCCGCCTGCGCGAGATGTCGATCAAGGTCCCCAGCCTCGGCGCCGAGGTCGCGACCCTGTCGGGCGGCAACCAGCAGAAGGTCGTGATCGGCAAGTGGCTCGAGCTCGCGCCGCGCGTGCTGCTGCTCGACGAGCCGACGCGCGGGGTCGATGTCGGTGCGAAGGTCGAGATCTACGCGCTGATCGACGAGCTGACGAGCAAGGGCCACGCGGTCGTGCTCGCGTCGTCGGATCTCCCCGAAGTCGTGCGCCTCTGCGATCGCGTCCTCGTGCTGCGTGAAGGCGCACTCGCGGGCGAGCTCGCGGGGGACGCGATCACGCAACTCTCGATCATGCAGCTCGCGGTCGGAACGCAAGTCACCGCTGTCGCGCAGGAGGCCACCCGTGAAGCTCGAGCGTAGTGCCCAGGCGCCAAGGCGCGTCGATCAACTGCGCGCTGCCTTCGGCGTCGCTGCGCGGCAAGGCAGAGCCCGGCCTTTCGATCTCAACACGTGGGCAATGGCCGGCGTGCTCGCACTCATGTGGGCCGTGCTCGCCGTGTTGCCGGCGACACGCGGCGTGTTCCTCACGCAGGGCAACATCGCGACGGTGCTGACGCAGAGCTCGGTGCTGCTCGTCGTCAGCGTTGGCATGACGCTCGTCATCCTGATCCGCGGCATCGACTTGTCGGTCGGCGCAGGTGTCGCTCTCACCGGTGTCGTCGCTGCGCTGTGCCAGATCAAGTGCGGGTTGCCCGCGCCGGTCGCGATGCTCGCAGCACTGGCCGTCGGCGCGCTGATCGGTCTCGCCCATGGCATGTGGGTCGGCTGGCTCGGCGTCCCCGCGTTCGTCGTGACGCTGGCCGGCTTCAAGGCATACCGCGGTGCCGCACTCGTGCTGTCCGATGCAAAGGGCCTGTCGCCGATGGGTCACGACTTCGCGCTACTTGCCGGCACGATTTCCGTGTGCGCGACATGGATCATCGTCGTCGCGACCCTGGGGCTCGGCCTCGCGATGACCCTGCGCGAAGCAACCCGCCGCACCCAGCTCGGCCTCGAGGCGCCCGCCACCAGCGCGGTTGCATTGCGCGTCGCCGGCCAGGTCCTGCTCGCCGCGCTCGTGCTCGCGGTGTTTGGCAGCCACGGCATCCCGGTACCTGTGCTCGTCGCCGGTACGGTCGCGCTCCTCGGCGTGTTCCTGACCAAGCGCACGAAGTTCGGCCGCCACCTCTACGCGATCGGTGGCAACCCCGAAGCGGCGCGCCTCTCGGGCATCGATGTCCGCAAGGCGACCGTCGGCGTGTACGTCATTCTCGGCGTGCTGACTGCGGTCGCAGGCTTGCTCCTCGCGGCCCGCGTCAACGGCGTCACGCCCGGCAGCCAGGGCAACCTCCTCGAGCTCGACGCCGTCACGGCGGTCGTCATTGGCGGCACGTCGCTGCTGGGCGGCCGTGGCTCGGTCGCCGGCACCGTCCTCGGAACGCTCGTGTTCGCGACGCTCGCGAACGGCATGAACCATCTCCGCATCGACTCCAACTGGCAGCTGATCTGCACCGGCACGATCTTGCTCGCTGCCGTCCTGATCGACGTCCTCTCGAAAGGCAAGCGCTCGTGATTCGACACACTTCTAACCTCCTCCTCGCCACGCTCGCTGTCGGCCTTCTGTCCTCCGCTTGCAAGAAGCAAGAAGGCCCGCAGGTCGCGTTCCTGCTGTCGACGCTGCAAGAGGAGCGCTACCAGAAGGACGTCAAGTACTTCGAGGCTCACGCCAGAGAGCTCGGCATCCGCGTCGTGACGCTCGCCGCCGACAACGACAACGCCAAGCAGATCGCACAGGTCGAGGACGTGCTCACGCAAGGCGTGAAGGTCCTCGTGATCCAGCCGACCGATAGCCAGGCTGCTGCCAGCTACGTCAAGCTCGCGCACGAGAAGGGGGCGAAGGTCATCGCATATGACCGCGCGATCGTCGACGCGGGCCTCGACTACTACGTCTCGCACGACAGCTACCGCGTCGGTGTGCTCCAGGCCGAGGCCGCCCTGCGCGCCACTCACGGCAAGGGCAGCTACGTGATCCTGTCGGGCCAGGCGGGGCATTCGGTCGCGTCGGAGATCACGCGTGGCTACAAGGACACGCTCGCGCCGTACATCGCGCGCGGTGAGGTGACGATCGCACTCGAGCAGAACCACAGTGCGTGGTCTCCCGAGCAGGCGCTGCGCACCGTCGAGGACGCGCTGACCCGCACCGACAAGCACATCGACGCGATCCTCGCTAACAACTCGGGCATGGCGCGCGGCGCGGTCCAGGCGATCAGCGCGGCTGGCCTCACGAACGTGTTCATCGCCGGCGCCGACGCCGACGCCGCGAACGTCAACTTCGTGTGTCAGGGCAAACAGTCGATCGAGATCCTCAAGGACATCCAGCCGCTTGCCCGCACCGCCGCCGACGTCGCGAAGCAGCTGCTCGAGGGCACGCGCGTCGAGGCTGGCAGCTCCGTCGCACTCGCTGGGGCGACCATCCCAGTCGCCGCCGTCCGCGTCGAGGTCGTGACGCCCGAGACCGTCAAGGCGCTGATCGTCGACACCGGGTTCCTCTCGGCCGACGAGCTGCCCGCCTGTAAGAACCGCCTGGCCGCGGCGAAGTGACATGAAGTCGACGCTCGCCACCCTTCTCATGCTCGCCACGCCGGGCCTCTCGCTCGCCGATGATGCAGCCGCGCCTCCGCCCGCGGAGCTCACGGCGCCTGCGCCGGAAGCACCGAAGGAAGCCGAGAAAAAGACGGCAGCTATCGAGCCGCTGTCGGCGACCGAGTCGGTGAGCGTGACGAAAG
>JAYVWH010000617.1:0-9793 GCA_043786265.1 Kofleriaceae bacterium
GCGCGCGGCGTCGTAGGTCATCGCGTGGCCGGTGCGCGCCAGCGGCGCCGGCGACGCGTCGAGCTGCCAGGCGAGCACCTCGGCGCGACAGCTCGCCGAACAGCCGTCGCGATTTCTCCGATTGTCGTCGTCGCACTGCTCGCCCGCGAAGTAGTCCAGCACGCCGTTGCCACAGCTCTCGTTCGATTGGCAGTCGAAGTTGCAACCATCACCCGCCATCGTGTTTCCGTCGTCGCAGACCTCGCCCGGATCGACGGTGGCGTCGCCGCAGCGGGGCAACAAGCACCTGGTGTTACACATTGCACCGCCGTTGAACGTGCCGTTGCATCCGGACGGCCCTGGATGGTCGGGATCCCCACAGTCGCATTGTTCGGCGAGCTCGTTGAAGCCGTTGCCGCAACGCTCGTCTGACGAGCACGTGCCGTTGCAGCCATCGCCGTTGGCTTGATTGCCGTCGTCGCAGGCCTCCGGCGGCTCGACGATCGCGTTGCCGCAGCGCGCGGCGATGCACGCGCCAGCCTCACACACGCCCGGTCCGATCGGCAGCGTGCACGAGTCGCCATCGGCGAGGCTCGCGCATGCCTCGAGCTGCTGGGGCGAGCGGCAGCTACCAGCCACGCAGGTGTAGCCGCTCGGGCAGACCGTCCCGTCGCCGCACGGAACGAGCGAGGGCTCGATGCACCCGGCGAGCACGATCATTGCGACAAACCACGCCCGCATCCAGCGTCGATCATATCGGAACCGCGCGCGGCCCGTGTGCGATATCGCGCGAGCGCCGCCGTTCAGCTCGTGCCGCGGTGGACTCGGTTCTGCACGCCGAGGATCGCGGAGAGCGGGGAGATTTGGTGCGCACCGCCCGTGCTCACGCGCGAGCAGGCGGCGGATCTTGCGTTCCCGGCGGATGCGATCGCGTAGGCGTACGAGGTCGGTCCACACGGTCAGAGCGAGCGTTCCGTCGTCGGTCTGTGCGCGTCGCTTGGTCTCGGCGATCGCCGTGTCCACTGGGTCTAACCGATCGGCATTGCCGCTAGGCGGCCGCCTGCATCAGATCGTCGCCGAGCCGGCGTAGCTGCCAGCTTCGCACGAGGTCGCGCTCGTGGGCGAGCGAGAGCTGGCCGCGAAGCCTCCCAACGAACACGGCCGGCAGCACCGCCATCAGGAGGTTCGCGACGCTGAGGAATCCGAAGACGAACCACTGCGGGAGCGTGTTCAGCTGCGGCATGACGAAGAAGCCTTCGCCCGAAAACAGGTACGAGCTCGGGAGGATCTCGAGCCACTCGAGGACCAACGGCGCGATGATCGCGAGCATCGCGAGCGTGAGCCCGACCCGCCGCAGACCGCGTTCGGGATGCGCCTGCACGACGATCGCCCAGGTCGCGAGGACCGTCGGGACCAGGATCAACGAGCCGAACATCCGTGACAGGCCAACAGCGGCGAGCACGATGCCCCCCAGGATGGCGTACTGGATCGGGTTGCGGATCACCGCCTGGCGCGCGGCGACCAGCCCGAGCACGCCCGCGATCGCGACGGGAGTCAAGATCGCGATCAAGTAGTCCCAGCGCCTCACCCCGACGGCGAGCACGATGGGCAGCAACATGAACCACGACAGCATCGCGAGGCCGCAGTAGCGCACGCCGAACCGGATGACCTCCTGCGCCTGCGCACCGAGCTTGGCCTTGACCTCGGGCGGCACGGTACGCTGCGGCGTGCTCATCACCGTCGCGAACATCGCGACGTGCTCGCGGTTCGTCGGATCGAGCGCGAGCGCGCGCACGAGCTCGCGCATCGCGATTGCACGCTCTGCCTCGGGTGCGTCGCTGGCTGCCTCTCCGCTTGCGATCGCCAGGCGCGCGCGCGCCGCGTGGGCCTCGGCGAGCTGCCGTCGCTGCGCGAGCTCGCGATCTCCCTCGAGGTAGCGTGCCACGGCCTCCTGCAGCGCACGAGCGCTCGGAAACCGATCCGAGACGAGCAACTCGGTCGCCTTCACGCACACGGTCTCGAGCTCCGGTGCGACCACGCGCTCCGGCGCCCGGACGGACGCCCGCACCTCGACCGGTGCATACAGCGCGCGGACATCGCGCGCCTTCTCGAGCGTCAGGATCTCGAACAGGATCGCTCCGAGCGAGAAGATATCCGCACCGGGCCCGACATCGGGATCCCCCATCTGCTCCGGCGCCATGTACAGCGGCGTTCCCATTATCACGCCCGGCAGCGAGAGCCGGGTCGCCGGCACATCACCCACGCTCTCGGAGCCGTCAAGGATCCGCGCCAGGCCCCAATCGAGGACATACACCTCGCCGAAATCGCCCAGCATCAGGTTCGCCGGCTTGAGATCACGATGCACGACGCCGCGCGTATGCGCGAAGTCGATCGTCAGGCAGATCGTCACGAACGCCTGCAGCAGCTCGCGCTGCGTGTACTTCGAGGTGCCTGCACGCAGATCGTCGAGGATCGCACCGAGCGTCCGCCCGACGACCCGGCGCATCGTGAAGAACGTCGTGCCATCGCTGCGCCGATCGATGTCGTAGACCGGGACGATCGAGGGGTGCTCGAGCTGGCCCTGGACCTGTGCCTCGCGAAGGAACCGCGCGCGATCCTCAGGAGCGAGCTCCCGGTCGGCGTGCAGCACCTTCACCGCGACGTCGCGCCCGATCCGGGCGTCGTGCGCGAGCAGGACCTTGCCCATGCCGCCGACGCCGAGCACGGCAGCCTCTCGATAGCGGCCACTGCTCGATTCTTCCGCATTGGCCGAGGCGGTCGCGGTTGCCACGGGGACGGGCCCGCCGGTCCACGCGTCGGTCTGCGCCAGCTCCGCGTACGTCGGAAAGCTCGCCTGCGTGTCATCGGTCCCTGACATCACCGGATCATACCAATCACGCGCCGGATCCCACCGGGTCCGTCGCGACGAATCGACCACCGACGACCTCGCACCGATCCTCGCACCGATCGGCTCTGCCAGCTTCCGGGACGAGAGCCTCATCGATCAGTCATCGTCACCATCGTCGTCATCGTCGTCATCGTCGTCATCGTCGTCGTCATCGTCATCGTCATCGTCATCGTCATCGTCATCGTCATCGTCGTCGCCCGTCGCCGGTTCGCCATTCGCCCACGTCGCGCTCACGCCCGCCACCGTGGTCTTCGCATCGTAGCGACCGGCGTTGAGGCGACATACTTGTTCGTCATCGCTCCAACCATGGTGCGTACGGCTGCGGCGCGGACCGCTGCCGGGACGACGTCGCCTGTACTCAAGATGCGATCTGCGAGTAGCGCGCGTTCACATCGCTGCAAGGTCGTCGTGTCGACAGTGCCATTGCTGCGGCTCGGGCATGCCGGCCGATGGCAGCCCTCCGCGCACATCATCCAAATCGCGCGGGTGTATCGTTGGCAAAATGCGCAGG
This sequence comes from Kofleriaceae bacterium, assembly GCA_043786265.1. GTDB lineage: Bacteria > Myxococcota_A > Polyangia > Haliangiales > Haliangiaceae > JABFXX01. The sequence continues at coordinate 3,399 of JAYVWH010000617.1, forward strand.
GTAGTGGCGATCGTCGTGGGGTTGATCGTGCCCGCGTGTGGGAGATCGGGATTCGACGCAGTGGACGGCACGGGCGACGGTCTGGGCGGCGACGGTCCGGCGGTGAGCTGCGGGTCCTTGGCTCCGACGTGCGGGGCGCTGGGCAACGTGCCGTGCTGCGAGAGTCCCGTGGTCAGCGGCGGGACGTTCTACCGCGGCCATGACGTGGCGGCGGACATGGCCTACAACGACATGAGCCGGCCGGCGACCGTGAGCAGCTTTCGGCTGGACAAATACGAGGTGACGGTCGGTCGGTTCCGGCAGTTCGTCGTGGCCGGACTGGGCACGCAGGCCAATCCGCCGGCCACCGGCGCGGGGGCACGGACGCTCAATGGGATGGCGAGCCAGGGCGGGTGGGACCCGACGTGGAACGCGATCCTGGCGGCCGATACGACGGCGCTGGTCGCGGCGGTCAAATGCGACGCGAACCGGAAAACGTGGACCGACACGCCGGGCACGGGAGAGAACCGGCCGATGGTCTGCATCACCTGGTACGAGGCGATGGCGTTCTGCGCGTGGGACGACGGGTTTCTGCCGACGGAGGCCGAGTCAATGTACGCGGCGAGTGGCGGTAGTCTCCAGCGCGCGTATCCGTGGTCGAGTCCTGCGGGGTCGACGACCATCGACTGCACGGTGACGAACTACGGCGGGACGAACTGGCCGACGACGGCATGCGTAGGTGCCGGCGCGGATAATGTTGGTAGCGTGTCGCCTGCGGGCGATGGTGTGTGGGGCCAGGCGGACCTCGTCGGGAACGTATGGGAGTGGGCGCTGGACTGGTACGCGACTCCACTTCCCACGCCGTGCACCGACTGTGCGAACCTGGTTCCTGCTTCGTACCGGATCGTCCGCGGCGCGAGCTTCGCCAATGGTGCGGCCAACCTGCGGGCGGCCTTCCGCATCGACTTCTTCACCCCGCCACCTCGCAACAGCAACATCGGGGTCCGGTGCGCGAGGACACCGTGAACGCAGCCAGACCCCACACTGCACGAGCACCGTTCCTGCTGCTCCCCTTCGCAGCGTGCCTGACCTCCTGCGGCCAAGGACGCACGGCGTCGCCTGGACCGTCGGGCGGCGCAGAGACCGCATGAGATCGCCCGTCCTCCTCGTGGTCGTGCTCGCTAGCTGTAATCAGCTGTACGGCATCGAGAGTACTGGGCTGATCGATGCACGCGAGTACTTCGACGCCGCGATCGATGCACCGTTCGCGTGCTCGCCGGTGGGCCAGACTCCCGCCTACTCGCTACTATTGCGGCAGGTGATCTCGCAGAACTGCATCGACTACACCATCAGCGCCGACCGCCAGGTAGGCTCTGCCGTCTGCTTCGATGACAACTTTCCACTTTACAGTGCGGCCGCGTTGGGTCCGATCGACGCGCCGCTGACGCGGCTTCCGGATCTTGACGATCCGAGCTTCGCGTTGCAGTTCCTCCGCATGTCACCCGACGGTGACCTCTTGATCGTCACGTACTACGGTGCTGCTGGCTACGAGGTGCGGACCTTCGAGCGGCAGAGCGATGGGGCGTGGCTGCGCGGGCCGAATGTCGCCGCCGCGCCCTCCTACTTCGACGTCAGTGCGCCCACGCGCCGGCCACGCCATCTCGTAAGGACGGCCACCGACTCGATGCTCCACGAGCTCGTCCAAGACGGCGGCGGCGCCTGGAACGAGATCACCACGCACAGCCCGACCCAGCTCGGTGTCGCTTACCCGGGGTCGCCAAAGCTCAGCGCCGACGGGCTTCGGTTGCTGCTCCTCGACGACACGCGCGTCCTCTACACCGATCGAGCGTCACTCGGTGCGCCGTTTCGCGCCGCCGAACCGCTCCCCGGTGTTCCGTACGTGAGAGATGCATTCATGTCGGAGGACTGCAGCCGGGTGTACTTCTCCGGCTTGCAGCAGATTCTCTACGTCCAGCATCTGTAAGCCACCCTCAGGAACATCCCGAAATTGGCGCGGCCGGTGTGCGTACGGGTGTTTCCCATGCGCCGCGCAGGCGCGCCCCGCTGATCCCGCATCGCCGAAGCCATACGACCGGTTCCACGGCGTGCTGTCCTCTGCACATCGATGGCGCGCGCGCAGCGTGCCCACGCCCCCCCGTCGCGGCGCACGCCTCGCCGCCGACCGCGATGACCCTCGCTCGCCGTCTGGATTGGGCCTCTCTCCTGCGCAGGGTTTTCGGAGAAGACGTCACCCAATGCCCGCGGTGTGGAGATCACCTCCGCGTGCTCGCGTTCGTCACCCACCCCGACGTCACCACCCGCATCCTCGACCACCTCGGCCTCGCTTCTGCCGTGCCACCGATCGCTCCGGCGCGCGACCCACCCCACGACGACGCTCTCCAGCTCGACCTTGGATCCTGATCCCATCTCCGCCATCACCAATCCGGCAACGAGCGCCGGCCTCCGGCCTCCGCTCGGATTCCACCGCGGAATCGGTGTGCCCGCCCACCGCCCTTGCACCGATACCACGCGGCGCAAGAACCACCGGCCACCCCGGGCCACCGCTCCCCGCCACGAAACACCGCACCGAATGTCCTATCCGCCTCGTCCCTGCCGCGTCCCCAGGAGTAGATGTCGTAGGAGCCTCGATGGTTGCTTGGACGTCGTGGCAGGTAGAGAATCGACGTGGATGCGTTGGGGCATGATGCTGGTGGTCGTGACCGCTGGGTGCGGTCGGGTTGGTTTCGACCCACAGGCCGTGACGGGCGATGGCCTCGGTAGCGATGGACGGTTCGGCGACGGGCCACCGGCAGTGAGCTGCGGGACGCTGGCGCCGACGTGCGGACCGACGGGGACGTCGCCATGCTGCGAGAGCCCGGTGGTGACGGGCGGAACGTACTTTCGCAGCTACGACATCGGCACGGACAACGCGTACGCGGACATGAGCTACCCGGCGACGCTGAGTACGTTCCGGCTCGACAAGTACGAAGTCACCGTCGGGCGGTTCCGGCAGTTCGTGAACGCGGGCATGGGAACGCAACAGAGCCCACCCGCCTCGGGCGCGGGCGGACGAACGCTGAACGGGATGGCAAACCAGGGCGGCTGGGACCCAGCGTGGAACCCGAACCTGGCCCTTGTCAGCGGGGCGCTCATCACCAACGTCAAGTGCGGCGCGACCTACCAGACGTGGACCGACACGCCGGGTGGCAACGAGAACCGTCCCATCAACTGCGTCGACTGGTACGAGGCGATGGCGTTCTGCGTCTGGGACGGCGGCTTTCTGCCGACGGAGGCCGAGTGGAACTACGCGGCGGCAGGCGGCAGCGAACAGCGGGCGTATCCGTGGTCGAGTCCAGCGTTCTCGCTGACGCTCGACGACTCGACGTACGCGAGCTACTCCGTCGACTTTACGAAGCTGTGCATGGGCGATGGCGTGATGGGTTGCGCACTGACCGACCTCGTGCCGGTAGGCACGAAGCCCGTGGGCGACGGGTTGTTGGGCCAGTCAGACCTCGGCGGCAATGTCTTGGAGTGGGTGCTCGACTGGTACGCGAGCTACAGCAATCCTTGCACCGACTGCGCGAACCTCACACCTGACATGTACCGGGTCAGCCGCGGCGGGAGCTTCTTCAATGGTGCGGGCAACCTGCGGGTGGCCGTCCGCGGCCCCGACTTTGCGACGTCTCGTGACATCCAGTTCGGCGTGCGGTGCGCGAGGACACCGTGAACGAAGACGCCTGATGCTTGCGGTCGGGCGAAGCCATCACCTTCCCTTGACCCTTTGCCCTTTTTCCCTTTACAGGAGCGGTCGTGGCCGAGCAGAAGGTGGGCGCCGAGGATCCGGAACTCTCCGGCCGCGAAGCGGCCGTCGTCCGAAAACCGCGCTCCACGTCACCGCCCGTCATTGCGGTGCGGATGGAAACGCTCCTTGCCTGGGTCGTCGAGCGCGTCGCGAAGTTCCCGCGCGAGAAGTTCACGGTCGGTGACCCGAAAAATATCAGCTTACGCGATCGCGCGTTCGTCCCCCCGCGCTACCATCGTGCGGTGAGGTGGACTGCGGCGTTCGTGATGCTAGCGCTAGCTGCGTGTGGGCGGATCGGCTTCGATGACGCCTCGCTTACGGCTCGCTGGACGTTCGAAACCACCGACGCGCTCGTGTTCGACCCGAGCGAGATCAGGATCGACATGGGCGCGCTGGGCCTGGTCGCGCGCGATCAGACCGACGACGACAACACGCCGACCGGCTTCGGCGCTGGCATCGCGAACAACGTCCGGTGGAACGGCACGATGCTGGAGCTCGGCGCCGCCGGCAGCCTCGGCATGTATCGGTCGCAGGTGTTCGACGCCGGAGGCGTCGTGAGCTGGTCGGGAATCTCTTGGTTGCCCGAGCGCCCGAGCGGTAAACCGATTCCCGACGACGGGAGCGAGACCCAGTACCCGCTTGGCAACCTCGATCGGACAGGGTTGCGGTTTCTGGTGCACCTCGACGACACCACCGGATCCATCCGCGACACGTCGGGCAACAGCAACGATGGCAGCAATGTCGGCGGGACCTACGCGGCGGCGGGCCGGTTCGGCACCGCGGTAAACATGCAGGGCACGTCGTACCTCGACTTTGGAAACGCCTCCCTGTTATCGGTCAGCGGTGATCTCAGCATCTCGGTCTGGGTGAAGCGCGCCGCCACGGCGCAGCTAGGATTCCTGATCTCCAAGGAGGCGAACCCGTCGCCGAACGGCTGGTGCCTGTTCATCCTGAGCACCGACCAGGTAGCGTTCTGCATCCATGACGGCCAGTTGCGCGACACGTTCACGTCGACAACGTTGACGAGCGTGGGGAGCTGGTATCACATCGTCGCCACGCACACGCCCGGTGCGCAGCAGATCTATGTCAACGGCGTGGTGCAGCCATTGAGCCAGGGCGGCGCGTACGCGACGAATCCGGCGATGAGCATCAACCCGATGTGGATCGGGAAGCGCTACGACGACACTGGGTACCTGCAGGGACCGATCGATGAGGTCGCGCTGTTCGCACGGACGCTGAGCGCGGCCGAGGTGCGCGAGCTCTACTATCGCGGCGCGACCCGGCTGCGCATTCAGATCCGCTCGTGCCCGGATCCGACGTGCGCTGGCATCCCGTTCGTCGGGCCAGGCGGTTCGCCGACGACGTTCTTCGTGGAGACGGCCGTCGCCGCCCTCCCGACGCGCGCGATCACGGCGAGCGAGGCACCCGCCAATCGGTACTTCCAGTACGAAATGACCTTCGAGACCGACACGAGCGAGTCGCCTCGCGTGATGAGCGTCCGTGCCGAGCCGGCCCACGTGTTCGCCGGGCAGGCCGCTGTCACCCACACCGATGCGGTCGCGCTCGGTCGGCTCGTCGGATTCGAGGAGACGGTCCGTTCCACGCACACCGGGACCGTTCGCTATCAGGCGTCCCCGGACGGCACCGTCTGGTACTACCGGAGCGGCGGTAGATGGGCAGTCGCGACGACTCTCGATGACGCCAGCACCGCCAACGAGATCGACGCCGGGTGTGACACGTTCGCGCCCGAGACCGGCGCCAGCACGTTCACCTGGCGCGCGATCGCCCACTCGGAAGGCGGTCAGCAAGTGGTCGCACTCGACGAGGTTGCGGTCAGGTACCAACAATAGGCGCGCGGTCTGCTGCCGAGGGAGGAATCGGAGGCGAGGGCGATTACGCGACCACCGCTCGCGATGGGACGCCGGCAGCCGAGGGGAGCGACGCACCGCATCGGCCGCACTGTGTGACCTGTGACCCGAACACGCGTTCGAGCAGTGTAGACCCGTCGGTGCAGACGGCGTTGGCAACGTTTCCGTAGCTGCCGGCAGTCTCGAGTCCGCCCCCGAGCTCGCGCCCGTGAGGACCACTGTCTTGCCTTGCATGCCGCGATCATAAAGCACGCACCGTGTACTCTGAGAGGGTTGGGGGCAAGGATGACCTGGTGGCCGGTGAAGATCACCGACCTGTCAACCACGTTCGCCGAGGACGACCCAGCGCTCACCGGCGACGAGCTCGAGATCTACTTCGATAGCGACCGGCCCGGCGGAACCGGCGGTGACGATATCTGGCGCGCGACGCGCACGACTCGAACGAGCGCGTGGGCACGCCCGCGGCAGTCGTCGAGCTTTCCACGGTAGACAGCGATGTCTCCCCGGGCATCTCGCTCGATGGGCTCGGCGATCCCCGCGTCGATGGCTTCATCAACCTCGTTCCGGACGGTCTCGAGCTCAACTTCGAACCGACCGTGACCAGCACCGTCGTGACGCTGCACGACTACAATCACAACGATAAGTTGGATACCGCGGACTTCGTCCTCGACTTTTAGCAGGTCATTGTCAGGCTGACGCGGCATCACGAAGGCACGAGCTGCGTCGGGCGCGCCCGTCTTCGAGAC
>JAYVWH010000618.1:0-3006 GCA_043786265.1 Kofleriaceae bacterium
CCGACGCCGCCGAGCAGGACCGTGAACACGCCGACGCCGCGATCGCCGAACAGCACGAGCAGCGCGGTGACGCCCATCATCCCGATCATGAAGATCAGCGACACGCCGGCGCGCCGGCTCTTGAAGTAGCGATCGGACAACCAGCCGGTCGTGAACACGCCGACGATGCCGCACACGTCGAACACGGTCGCGTACTGATTCGCTTCATTGCCCTTGAGGCCATACGTGCGCTCGAGGAAGAACGCGGCCCACGACCACACGGCATAGCGGATGAACTTCGCGAAGAAGTAGAAGCCCGCGACGAGTAACAGATTCTTCCACGCCTCGCGTGACAGCGACAGCGGACCCTTGTCGGGCTCGACGACCTTGGATTCGTCCTCGGGTGTGACCGGATCGTCGATCGGCGTGAGCCCGACATCCTCGGGCTTGTTGCGCTGCAGGAAGTAGAACTGGATCCACACGACCGCGAGCACGCAGGACCCCAGGTAGAAGCACCACTGCCAGTTCGCGGTCTCCTTGCTCGCAGCGCCGAGCACGGCCGCCATCGCGAACCCCGCGAGCAGCGAGCCGGTCGTGAAGTTGGTCGACCACGCACCCATCACCCGACCGCGCTCGTGCTTGTGGAACCAGTTCGCCATCGTGCCGACGTTGCCGGACCATCCCGTCGCCTGGGCGAGACCGTTGACCGCGACGAGCCCGGCCATCACTTGCCACGACGGCGCGATGCCCATGAACAACGTGACGACGACCGAGAGGCCCATGCCGAGCAGCAGATTCTTGCGAGGACCGAGCTTGGTCCCGAGCCGCGACGCGATGAACGCGCCGATCGAGTAAGCGATCAGGTACGCCGCCCAGATGTTGCCGAGCGTCGTGGTGTCCCAGCCGTTCTGCGCACCGATCGCGGACTTCGCAGCCGAGAACGGCTTACGGCAGAAGTAGAACCCGACGTAGGACAGCCACGTCGCGACGAACACGCGGCGGCGCCACATCCGATGCTGCGGTGAGATCTCGGTCGCCATCAGCGAGCCAGGATCCGCTGATACGCGCTGCCGAGCGCTTCCGCGAGCATGCCGAGATCGGCGGCGGCGAGCTCGACCGTACCCCCGCCGTCGATCGGATCGCCGACGGCGATCACGGCGACGGGCTGACCCTTGACGAGCACCGGCGCCGCGGCCGGACATGCCGGTTGAGCGAGCGCACGGACGAGCGATTCCTGTGCCGCGCTCGCGGGCGATTCGGACGACACGAACTTGGTCTCGACCGCGCGCTGCACCGTCGAGGGGACGCTCAGCGGAACGCTTACGAGATCCGGCATCGACACGCCGTGACCGCGATAACCGATCGCGCTCTTGTCGCGAATCGCGAGCACCAGCCCGGTGAGCCAGCGCGTCGCGACGTAGGCGAGCACGAGATCGGTCGCCGCCTCCCGCGTCGTCGCATGCTCGAGCCCGACCGACATCGCCCCGAGTGACATCGGACGCGTCGCCTTGGGATCTGACGATGCGCGACGCGGCGTCGCGATCGGCGGGTTCGTTGGCAACCGCGGCGGGCGCGGCTCGGCCCGCGGTGGTGGTGGCGTAGGGCTGTTGATGAACTTTGGAAGCTGCCCGCTCTGCGTAGGATCCTTGTCGACGCGCACGTCGTCGAGATCAGTGAGCGCGAGCCGCACGCTCTCCGGATCGAGCGCGGACATATCGGGCAGCGGTGGCAGGCTCGCGGCAGCGGCCTTGGCCACCGACGGTGGATGCATGACCGGGTTGTCGCCCATGCCGGTCGTCGAGAAATCGACATCGAGCTCGTCGCTCGGTGCGACGCCGTACGCGCTGAGCACCAGGTGCTCGAGGCGATTGGCCGGCGCGATCACCATGATGATGTCCGCACTCGTCGCCTGGCGCAGTGCTGCGAGCACTTGCGGTCCGGGGTCGCGGACGCAGACGATCACCGCGCCCTGGCTGTTTCGTCCGATCGGGAGCGCGCACGAGACTCGGCCGAGCTCGGCAGGGATCAAATTCGCGAGTGATTCATCGCGGCCGGCGAGGTGCTTGGACATCGCGGCGGGCACACCGGCCTGCTCGCCGAGTGCACGCGAGGCATCATCGAAGTCGACCAGGCCGCGGGCGATCAAGAACGAGCACAGCCGCTTGTCCGCCGGTTTCTCGGTGAGAGCACGGCTCAGCTCGCTCTGTCGCAGCTTGCGCTGCTCGACCAGGAGCTCCCCGATGCGCATCCGCTGTCATCTTGCCACGAGCGCACCAAGCAAGGGGGCGCGGTCAGGGCGTGTTGATCCGTATCGTGCTGGCCGGGCAGTAACGCGGCAGCGGGTCGGTATAGGCCGCCGTTGCGATCCAGATCTCGTCGATCGCGCCGCCGAACGTACCGCCGATGCGCAACGCATCGAACAGGACATCGGTCCGGGCAATTGCCATCGTCGTCGCATCGGCGTCGACGAACAGCGTCAACCCGGTCTGGGTCTGTGACAGGGCGATCAGGTGCCACGCATTTGCCGGGTAGGCCGCGGATGTCACGGTATTCATCACCCCGGAACCATCGGTGATGGTGCCCGAGAAGCGCACCGTATTGCCTGCGTCGAGCGTGACACGCAGCGCATGGTGGCTGTCACCGTTCGTGACGATGTCGCGGGTGCCCGACACCGCGGCGGGCTGGATCCACAGCTCCGTGCTGAACGTGCTCTGCGTGCCGAGCGCGACCGGCCAGTTCACGACGTCACCCTCGCCGGGCGTGAACATCAGGCCGAGTCCGAAGCGCGCCGACAAGAACATCGGGTCCGCCGCCTCGGGCTGATCGGTCGTTCCGAGCGTCGCGCTCGCACCACCGGCGGCGTTAGCAGTAACCTGCGCCGAATCATCGAGGTGCAGCTGGCCCGTTGCCCCGGTGGCATCGGGCGCCGCGCAATCGACCGTGAACGAACGATTCGCGATCGTCTCGTTGTTGGCCGCATCGACCGTGCGGACATCGAACGTCACCGCTCCCGCGGGGTGATTGAAG
>JAYVWH010000619.1:0-2769 GCA_043786265.1 Kofleriaceae bacterium
CGTCCGACCAGACGGCCCGCATGCACCCGCAACAACGATCGAGGTCCAAAGGACCAGGTTCCGCATCGGCCGGGACTCTAACCGCGGCCGATGACGGAATCAGCAGAAAAGCGCTACTTGAGCGTGCCGTTCTCGACGATCGCCTTGCCGTCGAGCAGAATGGTCGTGCCGGGGAGAAACAGCGTCATGCCGAACGGCTCCTTGTTCGTGCCGCCGGCCCACAGGTTGCCGCCAATGCCGATCGTGACGTTACCGGCGGGGACGAAGCTCTCCAGCTTGTCGGCCTTGATCGCGGAGTTACAGCCGAAATCGATGATCGACAGCTCGTTCTTACCGGCGCCGGCCGCGTCGTAGCGGCCCTTGAGCATGCTGCCGTTCAGCCTGTCGATGTAGCAAGGGCGAGCACCGCATTGATCGTGCGCCAGTTGCGGACCGTGCCCGGCAGCTTCACGGCACTCGCGCCGAGCTTGGAGCGGCCCATGCCATCGGGCAAGTGCAAGTACAGCTCGCGACCGACGAACGCATAGGCTTCCCTGGGCCCGCACACGAGCTCGGCCGCCGTCTTCGCCGGCAAAAAGCTCACGTGCACGTTGGCGACGTCGTTCGGAAACGGGTTGTTCGCGACGACCTTGGCGAGCTCGCTGACGGTGCGCACCATGATCGATACGTCGAAGGTGGTGGCGCGCTTGATCGCTACCGCGAGTAGCGGCACCGGCGCTTTCGAAGTGTGCGTGAACAAGACGTTGCCGCTCTGGATATACGTCGCGACGTCCCGCGCCCCCGCCGCGGCGAACATGTCTCGCAGATCGGCCATGCGAATCACGCGATTACCGCCGACGTTGATACCTCGAAGGAGGGCCACATATCTCATGCGTGGGGCGACCTTACCTCTTGTGTTAGGGCCCCAGCCCATGCGACTCCCACCCGATGGAATCGCAGGGGTCGTTGTTGAGGAGGCTGGTGCCGTCCATTCCGATGCCGGTACGCGCGGCGGAGGCAGAGGCGATCGTGACGGAGCTGTTCGAGCTCGCCGGGGTCACGATCGGCGGCACGGCAGTTGGCGATATCCGGGTGCGCGACCCGCGCTTCTACGAGCGCTTGCTGCGCGATCACTCGCTCGGCTTTGGCGAAGCGTACATGGACGAGTGGTGGGAGTCGGATGCGGTCGACGTCACCATCGACAAGCTCCTGTCGCCAACCTCAAGCAGAAGATCAGCGGCAGCTGGCGCATGCGTGCGATGGCGGTCAAGGCTCTGATGCTGAACCTGCAGGCCAAGACACGCTCGGGTGCGTCGGTCGAGGCGCACTACGACATCGGTAACGATCTCTACACGCGCATGCTCGACGACCGCATGGTCTACACGTGCGGCTACTGGAAGACCGCCAAGACGCTCCAAGAAGCCCAGGAGGCCAAGCTCGATCTCGTCTGCCGCAAGGTCGGCCTCGAGCCCGGCATGCGCGTGCTCGACCTCGGCTGTGGTTGGGGCGGTCTCGCGAGCTGGGCCGCCGAGAAGTACGGCTGCACCGTCCTCGGCGTGACGCTGTCCAAGGACCAGGTCTCGCTCGGCAACCAGAAGTGGAAGCACCTGCCGGTCGAGCTGCGCCTGTGCGACTACCGCGACGTCCGCGGCACGTTCGACCGCGTCGTGTCGATCGGCATGATGGAGCACGTCGGTCCCAAGAACTATCGCGACATGATGATGACCGTCGATCGGTGCCTCAAGCCCGATGGCGTCGCGCTGGTTCACACGATCGCGAACAACCGGAGCCTGCACCATGGCACCGCTTGGATCGACCGCTACATCTTCCCGAACGCGGTCGCGCCGTCACTGGCGCAGATCGGGAAGGCACTCGAGGGCACGTTTGTCGTCGAGGATCTCCACAACATCGGCCCGGACTACGACCCGACGCTGATGGCGTGGTGGGCGAACTTCGACCGCACCTACCACGAGATCGCAGAGCGCTACCCGCGCCGCTTCTACCTGATGTGGAAGTTCTACCTGCTCGCCGCTGCGGGCGGAGCGCGGTCGCGCGATGGCCAGCTGTTCCAGTTCGTCGTGACCAAGACCGGCCGTCAGCAGCCGGACTGTCGCAAGAGCTGAGTCGGCTTAGCCCGCCCGCGCAGCGGCGCCGAAGGCGGCGCGCAGATGGATCGCCGGTCAGCTCGCGAGGCGGATCGACTCGGCGTGCACGGCCTCGTGCGCCCAGCCATCGCTCATGAAGCGGGCGGCGTCGACGAGTGCACCGAGGTACGGCTCGGACTTGTAGACCACGCCGTGGCGCTTGCACCAGTCGGCGGTGATCTTCGCCGCGCGCGGCAGGTTCGCGTGTGGGATCTTCGGGAACAGGTGGTGCTCGACCTGGTAGTCGAGGCCGATGAAGAAGAACGAGATGACCTTCGGCAGCTCCAGGTTGCGCGTGGTCTCCAGCTGGTGAATCCAGTCGTGGTTCTGCTCGGTGACGATCGGCAGCCCCATATGAGCGGGCGCGAACACGAGCGCGAGGGAGATGCCGACGCCTGCCCAGATCAGCGCGTACAGACCGAGTGCGATCAGGGGGCCCCAGATGATCGACGGGATCACCATCCAGCCGATGTAGTGCATGCTGACCGTGAGGACATCGAGCCAGAACTTGCGGTCACGCTTGTTCTCATAGTTCCACAGGTAGACGATCGAGCTGCGGCGCATGCCGAGCGCCATCAGCGTCGACATCGGCCAGAACAGCCACTTCTGGAAGTTGCGCTGGAACCAGCGCGTCTTGGGCCCGCAC
>JAYVWH010000620.1:0-6698 GCA_043786265.1 Kofleriaceae bacterium
CGGGGCTCGCCGTCAGCGGATTCCGACAGCCCTCTCTCGACGAGCAAACGTGCGACGCCGTTGCGCCACGCCAGATGCTGCGCACGGGCGAGCGTGGCATCTGCCTCGCTACGCGCTTCCTTGTAGTCGCCGGCGAGGCGAAGCGCCTGACTGCGCGCGAGACCGTCCTCCACTGCATGGACTTCCTCCGGCGGTCCCGCTGGGAGGTTGGTGAGCGAGGCGAGGTTGTCACAGCCAGCGATCGTGTGCAGGCCACCGGCGATCTCCATCGCCTGCACGCTCGGTGCACCGCCGCCGGCGACGAGTGTCACCGCGGCGTCGAGCTCGCGGCGCCTGGTGTCGAGACACGCCATGCGTCGCTCCATCACCGCGGGGGTCTGCTCGCCCGTCACCGAGGTCGCGCGGCACACCGTGGTCTTGCGGGCGACAAGCTCGTCGGAGTACGCGTCGAACGCACGCTCGATTCCCGGCCACGCCTCGGCCTGGACCGCCGCACGGACCGTGGCCTTGCGCATCGGGTCCCACACGCCGGTGAGGTCGCGGCGAAAACCCATGCACGTCTGATCGCTGCTGCCTGCGCGCAGCGCAAGGACGGTCACACCGATCACCGCGATGCTCGCCGTGGCCGCCATCAGCACGTAGGGCGCGCCCTTGCGCGGCGGCGGCGGTTGCAGCGCGGCGAGCAGAGCTGCCATCGACGCAAACCGCGCCGACGCCTCGTGGGACAGCGCGCGCAGCACGGTGGTGCGTACAAAGGCCGGGACGCCGCTCTCGGGCGGCACGACGAGCCTTCCTTCGCACACGCTCTCGCGAACGATGAAGTCGTTCGCCCCCTCGAATGGCCACGCGAGCCACAACGCGTGATAGAGCGCGACGGCAAACGCGAACTGATCGGAGTGCGGCCCGACGTCGCCGCCCATGAACTGCTCGGGCGCCATGAACGACGGCGTGCCCGCGAGCGAGTCAGGCGGCTCCGCACCTTTGCGCGGCTTCATCGCGAGCGCGATCCCGAAATCGATCACGCGCACGCGGCCGTCATCGCCGATCAACACATTGTCGGGCTTGAAGTCGCGGTGCACGAGGTTCGCGCGATGCGCGGCGTCGAGACCGCGACCGGCCGCGACGAACGTCTCGACGATCTCGGACCAGGGACGCTTCGTGGTGAGCCACCGCGTCAACGTGGTGCCCTCGATGTACTCCATCGCGACGTAGACATCGTTGCCGTCGGTGCCGACGTCGTAGACTGCGACCACGTTGGGGTGCGAGAGCTTCGCAAGCGCGTGGGCTTCGGCAACGAGCAGTGCGCGTGCGCCAAGCAGCTGGTCTTCTGCCACGACCGGCCGGATCACTTTCAGTGCGATGCGGCGATCGAGCGACGGGTCATACGCGGCGTAGACCTCGCCCATCCCACCGACACCGAGCGGGGACAACAGCACGTAACGACCGATCAGCTCCCCGCGCTGGTGGCTGTGGGTCGACGGCATCAGGGGCGGCCGCGACACCACACCGGTCGGGTCCATCTGAATCGTGGCCGGGCCGTCCTCGGGCACCGCATGGGCCCGGAGGTCGTCGGCATCCGACCGCCGCTCGCGTACCGTCATACGCTCGGCGCTAGATCGCCCGTCGTCCGTCGCCACCGATCCATCGTATGGCGCGGGCTTCGCAATTGTCTACCCGGTCACCGATCGCAGGGCCCACGGAGAGGCCCACAGGTCATGTTGCTGTCGCCCTGGATACCGATGACGAATTGAGTCGTCGGCAACCACCACGAGATGTGGCATTCCCGAGAACGGCGCACCACCTGAAGGCGGCGTGATCGTGATCTGACACCACGGCTGCATCATACGCTGGCTACTGGGCCAGCACGGCCTGGATCGCGTCGGCAAGCAGGGCGTGGCCGGCCGGTGTGGGATGAACGTCGCATGTTCCGTCGGGCATGCCGATCAGGAGGCCTGCCTTACACGGGTCGCCACCGCTGGCGCTGTCGAACATGTGCATGCCGTCCGCGATCGTGATGTCGGCAAAGCGGGCGGCGTGTGCGGCCAGCTCCGAGTTGAGGCGCTCGAGGCCGTACTGGGCGATCGTGTCGCCAGGGTACGGATTATAGATCCCGAGCGCGACGATCGGACCGTCGTAGACCTTCCGCAGCTCGCCAAAGATTTGATCGAGGTTGTGCCCGTAGTCGGTGATCATTCCGAGAAATCCACCGAGCACGCATGCGGTGTCACCCGCGCACGTGTTCTCCAGCTTGCCGGCGTCGTTGCCGCCGATGTCGATCGTGACGAGCTGGGTGTTCGGGTGTGACGCGAGGAACTCGAGTGCGAACTTGAGCTGCGTGCCGTCGTACTCGGCGTGCAGCGCATACGCCTGGCGGTTCTCGCGACAGTGATTGTCGTTGCCAACGGGCGACAGGAAGCCGCCGGTCGCCTCGCCGGGGCACGAAGCATTCGTGACCGGCAGGCCGATGCGATCGGCGAGCAGCTCCGGGTAGCCCGAGACCGCGCTGCGGTCGGCCGCAAGCGGGTTGTAGCCAAACGCAACCGAGTCACCGAGTGCGAGGTACGCCGGGGACTCGTCGGTGGGCATCGTGGCCTCCGGCGTCGCCGCACACCCTGCCATCACGACACTCGCCAGGACGATCGTTCGCATGGCCTGTCATGACGCAGCATCTGTGCCGCCGGACCCGGTCGAAGTTACGGTGAGTTCCGCTGCCGATCACCGGTCAATCCCTTGGCCTGGCAGCTCGGAGCGCCGCGCAAACGACTGTTTGCACGTGACACCCGGTCCAGCGTGGCCGCGCGTTGATCGAGATTCCGGGCCGAACTGCAGCCGGCCGCAGCCGACGAGTCCGATGATCACAGCCGCCCGCAGCACGCAGCCAGCGTACAACGCGGACGACGCCCAGTCGCAGTCCAGTGCGCTGCCACCACGCCGCCCACCATCTCAGTCGGCCGGGCTGTACGCGATCTTGCCCATGCCCTCGTACTCACTACGCGCCGCGCGGACAAGGTGACGTTGTCCGATCGGCGACGACTCCGAGGCTGCCAGGTAGGCCGCGCGCACGACCGCATTCTTGATGTAGCCACCGGTCATTTCGAAACCAGCGGCAAGACTGCCGAGGTCGAGGTTTGCGTCACGTTCGGCCGCGTCCGGGAAGAGCGAGTCCCAGAGGAGCCGGCGCTGTTCCTCATCCGGCAACGGGACTCGCACGTGGAACGCCAGTCGTCGCTTGAAGGCCTCATCGATCGCGTTCTCGTGGTTCGTCGTAAGCACTGTGATGCCCTTGAACGACTCCATCCGCTGGAGCAGGTAGTTCACCTCCAGGTTCGCGTAGCGGTCGTTGCTGGACTTCACCTCGGTTCGCTTTCCGAACAGGGAGTCCGCTTCGTCGAACAGAATGATCGCCTGTCCTGACTCGGCGGCTTCGAAGACCGCGGCGAGCTGCTTCTCCGTCTCGCCGATGTACTTGGAGACGACGCGGGAGAGGTCGACCTGGTAGAGGTCGAGTCCAAGCTCCTTGGCAAGAAGCCCCGCGATCATCGTCTTGCCCGTGCCGGGGGGCCCCGAGAACAGTGCTGCGATTCCGTGGCCGCGTCCGATCTTTCGACCGAAGCCCCAGCCCTCGAGGACCTGCTTGCGGTGACGGATCCGTGCAACGAATTCGATCAGGAGGTCGAACTGATCGATGGGCAGCACCAGGTCATCCCAGGTCTGGGTTGTCTCGATGCGAGTCGCAAGACCGAGCAATTTGCGCTCGAGCTGGGCTCGCAGTGCAACGTTGACGTCAGACGTCGCGATCTTCGATCGGTCGGAGTGGTGGGCCAGAACTGTCGCGGCAGCAGCCTTGATCAGCGTCGGAGTCACGGCGTACCGCTCACCGCTGTCGCGGAGAACGTCAGCGGGCACGCCCGGCAGCGCTGCTCGCCAATGCATGATGCTGGACTCCGTATCCGGCAGGCCGACGTGGATCGAGACCGTCGACCTGCTGATGTGTAACTCGCACGGCGAGCTCGAGGTCGCGAAGACCGGGCCTTCGTACTGCCGCATGACCTCCCGCTCCAGCAGCCCGTTGCGTCCAGCGAGCGAC
The DNA here is from genome assembly GCA_043786265.1 of Kofleriaceae bacterium. Lineage (GTDB taxonomy): Bacteria > Myxococcota_A > Polyangia > Haliangiales > Haliangiaceae > JABFXX01. The sequence goes on from JAYVWH010000620.1 coordinate 4,088, forward strand.
TCGAGATTTCGAATCAGTGGTGCTGCATCGTGAAGCTTGCATTCGCGGACGAACGCTCGCAGCTGCCGGAGCAGCGTCGGCTCATCCGACGCCAGCGTCGCAGCGCGCAGCTGAAGAACGCGGCCTCCCATCCTGCGATACGCCTGACGCAAGACTGTTGCGCGACCCGCGCCCTCGTTGCCGTGGGCGATCACCATCACGTCACGAGATGTTTGAAGGGCGCGGCAGACCTCGTCGGCCTGCGCCGCCGGCACCGCGGACTGGTAGGCATCGTCGAGCTGGTCGAGCGTCGTGATGTCCTCGAGCTCAGCATCGACCGACAGGTCGCCGCGGATGATTGCAAGAACTCGATCGCTCGCACGCACTGCACGACGAAACAGCGGCACGTGATGGTCAGCTGCGATCTCGACCAGTCCGAGGCGAGACAGCTGCGAGATCGAACGATCGTCGAGCCGATCGTCACCGAGTGCGACGAGCCGCTCGAGGATCTGCACCGTCACCGTGTTCGCGTGAAGCACGAAGAGCTGAGCTGCGGCGCAAGCGACCCTCGGATCGAGCTCGACGCATGCCAGTAGCCAGAGCGCTTCGACTTCTGCATCGATGAGATCGAGTCGGCTGATCAGTAGCTCGGACACCGCCCCATGCGGCGGAGCGACCTCGGCCGAAGGAGGCGCCCCGATCATCTCCTGCCCCGAAAGCCATCCCTCGTTCCGTCCCTGGTTCACGAGCTCGGCGATCCGAGCCAGACTCCAGAGCTTGCGTTGCGTCAGCTCGACCTCGGCGCCCGTGATGTCCATGCTGAGCGTTATCGGCGCCGTGGAGCCGCGGTTGCGTATGCTTTAAAGCGTGCGTAATCAGATACTTACGGATCGATGACTTCCCAGCAGCATGCGTCCAGCGTTCCCACCCCAGGGTGCGACGTCCGGCCGTCCTTGCCGATCACACTACGGAGAGGTTGATCCCAGCGGCGGAGGCCATGTGCGATCGTCTGCGGCAGGAAGGAACAGCCGTCCTGGGTGACCTCATTGGCAAATGAGTCGCTGACGTGTCTCGCGAGCAGCGGCCGAGCACGATCCAGTGCGCTCTCGAAAGGCTTCCAGACCGGGCCCACGCCCAACGAATTATCGACACAGAAGCCGACGATGCGGTCACTGCGACCCACGTACAGGGACCATCCAGGATGTGGACAGACGTAGCTATAAGAAGCCGCCTGAAACGGCGCCTTGTACATGCCAGTCGTCAAAGGATCTGGACCGCGGACGACCCCCTCGACGGAAAGCGGAGCTTCGCAGTCAGCTGCCCACCCCTCAACCGTTCCTCGCTCCGTCGACGAGCTCGATGGACTGGCCAACCGGCCAAACGGTTCCGCGCGGTGCGGATCACCGCATGCCATTGCGCCAACGGAAGCGATGAGGGTGAGCAGGATCGAGGTGACCTTCACTTGATCTCCGTTTCTTGATTCCGCTCGATCTCGGCGCCGGTATCTACATTGCGAGCGTTTCGGCGCGACGGGTTCGGGGATGCGCGCGCTTCACGTGAGCGCAATGCGGGGTTACGGATCAATGACCTCCCAGCAGCATGCGTCCACCGTGCCCACCGGTGACTGATAGACTTGGCTGCCGTCCTTGGCGATCGCGTTGCGGAGCGGTTGCTCCCAGCGGCGGAGGCCATGGGTGATTGTTTGCGGTAAGTACGAGCAAGCGTCCTTCGTAACATCGGCGGCAAACGACACACTGACGTGTTTCGCGAGCAACGGCCGGGCACGGTCCAACGCCCCCTCGTAGGGCTTCGAGACCGACCCGACGCCCACCGAATCGTCCACGCACAGCCCAACGATCCGGTTGCGGCGATCCACGTATAGAGACCAACCGGGATGTGGACAGACATAAGCCATTGCCGCCGCCTGAAACGGCGCGTCGTACCCACCCTTCATCAACGGATCAGGTCCGCGGACCACTCCCTCGATGGATAGCGGCGCTTGGCAATCCGCTGCCCACTCGCCGGCCATGCGTGACGGCGCCGACGAGCTAGTCGGTGCACCGGTCAACCTTCCCAATGGATCCGGACGATGAGGGTCGCCACACGCCAGCAACCCGACAGACACAATCATGGCGGTCGGAATAGAGATGGCCTTCATTTGATCTCCGTGGCGCCGACGCCACGGAGCATCTCCCTGACAATGTATGCCCCGGCGGTCGCGTAGTTTGCATCGATCATGCGCTTCACCAGTTGGCCTTCGGAAGGGATACCACCAACGAGGTGGCTCTGCTCGCCGAGCTCGACGGGCTTGCCACACCCAATCGCAGCCAATGCTGGATTCGAGACATCGACTTCGACATGGCCATCGGGGGTGATCACAAACGCAGGCGCTTCCGTCAGCTTGCTCGAGCCCGTCTGGATGTACACGCGACGATAGACAGGGAGCGTTGCCAGACTATAGCTGGCACCGTTTGCGTCTGTCTCGCCTATGGACTCCCTGATGAGCTTCGCCGCGCCATAGCTCGCAGGGATGCGCCCGCTTTGAAATGCGAGGCCCCTCAGTCCGTTCACCAGCTCAGGCGTCTTGATGGTGATCTCAAGAAAACCATCGCCTCGAAACCACTGTTGCCGG